>MTKS01000118.1 GCA_004028495.1 Candidatus Electrothrix marina | reverse complement strand
TTGGATATACAGGGCACCGACCGGACAGATGCCGGTGCAGGCTCCGCATTGGAAGCATTTTTTTTCGTCTCTATGGACTTTGCCGGCAAGGCGTTCCGCCTTCACACCGAGACTTTTCAGATAATCAAGGGCATCAGTCACTTTTTCTTTCTGCCCTTTGAGTTCCACCACCATGATGCCGTCCCGTTGGGGTCGAATATCCGCTTTCAGGATATTAAATTCCACTTCATAGCGTAGAACAAGATGAGAGATAATCGGCTGATTCGAAGTCTCTTTCGGGTAACGGAGAAGGTATATTCTGGTCATTGTACCGGTTGGATTATTGAAGGTTCAGGAGTTGTTGCGCAACTCCAAGGCTCCTGTCCAGGCCCTCGGGGGCCGGATTGTTTCTCTAAGGTCAGCTTTTCAAAAGACGAGATGCCGCAAGAGTTCTTGCGGTTCCGCCTCAGTGTCAATATGTATGATCTGATGCGGAGGGAGTTCAGCAGGCTGTTCAAATGTTGTCCTTTGCCGGACAAAGATCTCCCAACGCCCGTCTGAAACGGCGTTCGGATCTTGAGCCCGCAGGGCAAGACGACGTTGCGTCTCCTGTTCGGAACAGGAGCAGAGGATAAAAAGTATCCGGGCAGTAAGCGCACTCGCCAGCTCGCTAACTTTATGACGATCCGTTGTCTTGCTGTAGGAGCCGTCCAGAACCACGCCTGTTGCGCCCTTGTTGAAATCTTGAGCTGCGCTGTCCAGCATGGTTTGATAGGTTCTTTCGTTGAACTCAGGCGTATATATTCCTTGGCCCATTCCATCAGGTCGGCGTTCATTTGCCGCAATACCTGCCAGTTCTTTGCGCACCCGGTCCGTATTATAATACGGGAGGTCATGGGTTGCTGCAAAGAGTTCTGCCAGGGTTGATTTTCCCGACGCAATCAGACCGAAAAAGACATAGAGGGCGGGCTGGTCCATTTTTTGTCTGACGGTAGTTAATTCGTATAGCTCTCGGCAAGAGCAAAGTATTTGCCAGCGGCTTCTATGCAGCTTTTCTTCACGGCCTCATCCACTGCCGGATCAGCAGCGGTGAACAGGCCGATCTTTCCCCGTACGTAGGCGCGGTAGCATTTATAAAAGTTCAGCATTTCCTTGAGCGTGTTATCGCCTGAGCGTTCGCAGAATTGATCTATGCAATAGCTGGAGAGATCCTGGAGACCGTGGAAATCCAAGTCCATAGCCAGGAAGCCAATATCACTTGCTTTGTCGCAGTAGCGAAAGCGGCGATTGAACTCGATACAGTCGTAGATATAGACTTTATCGGCAAGACAGATATTTGCCGAGTACAGGTCGCGTGACAGTCACGGATATTTCCGTCCTTGATGCGCCGGGTAAAGAGATCTTCCTGCGTAAGAAAATCCTTGGACCAGGAGGAGATTTTGTCGAACTGCTCCTGCGTGATGGCACCGTTATTGATGAACCCTTTGGTCTGCTCAAAATTTTCCAGCACATTGACGGCAACAGACTCTGCTGTGCCGTATCCGTCTATCTCGTCGGTCCGATCCGCCTGCTGATAAAACGGTGTCAGCTTGTCAACAATGGTATCAATATGAACACGGTTAAGCTTTCCCGCCTGAATAAGGTTGCCCATCATTTTTTCTTCGGGCATTCTGGTCATCTTTACCGCATATTCAACGAGTTCACCTCTCCCGTTCAGGGTGTAGCTGTCGCCCTCCTGGGTGACCGTGACAAGATCAAGGTAGATATCTGGACAGAGGCGACGGTTGAGCAGGAGTTCCTGTTCGCAGCAATGCTGCCTTTTTTCCAGGGTGGAAAAATCAAGGAAACCGAAATCAACCGGTTTTTTAAATTTGTAGACAAATTCGCCTGCAAGAAGAACAAAGGATATATGGGTTTGCACCAACTGAGCATCAGCTGGGCTGACTTCTTGATTCTTTTTCAGCAGGGCGGATATAAAATCGGGCAGATTATCGTTTGCCATTATCTCTCCGGATATAATTTTTTTCAGTTACTCATTGCAGAGTTTCGGAGTGAAAACTCCGCTTGTGAGGACGTGGTGTAGATGAGGCTGTCTTATTCGGTTGGAAGCCAACGGTTAAGGGTCACCGCAAGTTCCTCCTGATTCAGGGGCTTGGTCAGGTAATCATCCATACCGGCGGTAAAGCATTTTTCTTTATCACCGCTCATGGCGTTGGCCGTCATGGAGATGACCAGACGATGTTTGCCGTGCAGCTGCCGCCTGAGTTTACTGATCAGGTCGCTGTCCAGTTTATCAGCAAGATCGGGATCAAGTTCCTTGCCTTCTTCGCAGGCTCGGATAATTTTGGTGAGCCTGTAGCCGTCCAGTTTCGGCATTTGAACATCAGAGAGAATCAGGTCGAACTGATCGTTCAACATAATATGTAAGGCCTCAATGCCGTCAACCGCCTCAATAACCTCATGCTTGAATTTCTCCAGCACCACCCGGATCAGAAAGCGATTTGCCGCGTTGTCTTCGACCAGCAGTACCCGGACAGGACGAATTTTCATTATTTCAGAGTCTGTGCGTTCCTTCCGGATTATCTTTTCCTGGGAGGTTTCACTGAATATCACCGTAAATGAGAAGGTGCTTCCTTTGCCGTATTCGCTCTCCGCGCTTATGGTGCCGTCCATGAGTTCGCAGAGCTGACGACAGATAGCAAGACCGAGACCGGTGCCGCCGAATTTTCTGGAAACGGAACTGTCCGCCTGAGAAAAGGCGCTGAAGATCGAACTTATTTTATCCTTTTTGATACCGACCCCCTGATCGGTCACCGATACACGCAGGGTGATTTTCTCAAGCTCGGCATGCTCTAAGGCAACTTTGATACGAATGACGCCTTTTTTGGAGAACTTGATGGCATTACTGAGAAGATTGAGGATGATCTGGCGGAAACGCAGGCTGTCGCCGGCCACGGCAACAGGGACATCAGGAGCGATCTCAAGAGTAATTTCAAGCCCTTTCTCTTTCGAGAGAATGGAAACCGTCCGCATAGCCGCCTCAATGGCCTCGACAAGAAGAAAGGGGTGCTCATCCAGCTCCATTTGCCCTGCTTCAATCTTGGAAAAATCAAGAATATCGTTAATCAGGGCGAGGAGAGAGTCTGCGGAAAGTTTGACGGTTTCCAAATAATTTCGCTGTCGGGGATCAGAGGCTTTTTCCAAGGCAAGATCGGTCATCCCCATGATAGCACTCATCGGGGTTCTGATCTCATGGCTCATATTGGCGAGAAAAACCGATTTGGACTGGGAGGCTGCTTCCGCTTTCAGGCGGGCTGTTTGCAACTGCTGACGCATACGGAGGAGTTCAAGCTGGGTGTTGATTCTGGCCCGAACCACTTCCAGTTTGAAGGGTTTTGTTATAAAATCAACAGCTCCTGCGTCGAGCCCTTGCAGCTCATCGCTTTCCTTGTCCAGAGCACTGAGAAAAATGACCGGGATATGCCTTGTCCGGGTGTCCGCCTTGAGGCGACGGCATACTTCGTATCCGTCAATGCCGGGCATCATAATGTCCAGCAGGATCAGATCAGGTTTTGGTTTCTGAACAGCAAGTTCCAGTCCCTGCACACCTCCTGTTGCAACCTTTATTTTATATACAGACGACATAGCTTCCCCGAGGAGCATCAGGTTGTCGACTATATCGTCAATAATAAGGAGGGTGTGTTTTTCACTCATGTGGAGAATCAGGTCACAGTCCGTGCCGCTTGTCTCTTCCGGAGAATCGGAAAAATTATCAAATGGTTATTTACATATTGAACAGTGAAATGACAGCTGTTGATGAACGTTTTTTAACGGTAATCTCAATCTCTTCTTCCCGCCGACCGGCCGGTGAATTATCATCGGCAAAAAAAAAATATTTTACGTCGAACTCAGGTTACTCTACTATAATGTTGACACCAGTGCAACGGATGGAGAGAGCAGACCGATGTTTTTCGCCCCTCGCTTGCAGGAAGGCATAAGGGATTCAATAAGAAATACCTTACCCCTACCCCTTATGCCGGGTGCCGCAGGGGCCAACCCCTGTGTTTGCCCGGAGGGTGATGATTCAGGTCAGGCACGGGAGCCTGACTCTACGATCCTGCACCTGAAGCTTGCAGGAGAGTTCATTTTTTTTCAAGGCCGGCAGCCTTGATCAGAGAAAGCTCCGGTGCGTCAGGGCTCAGTCGTTCCCCCTCTTTTTCCTCTGCCAGCTCAGAAAGGATGCGGTTCGCCAGCACCTTGCCCAGCTGGACACCTTCCTGATCAAAGGAATTGATGTTCCAACAAAAGCCTTGCAGGGCAATTTTGTTTTCATACAAAGCCAACAAAGCACCCATGCTGTACGGGGTCAGGCGATCGGCGATGAGCAGGGAGCTGGGCCTGTTGCCTGCAAAAGATTTATTGGGGTTCTCATGCACTCTGCCTAAGGCCAAGGCCAGGGACTGGGCCAGCATGTTGGCGAGTAATTTTTGCTGGGAGGTGGTGCCCTTGATCGTGATGTCCTCCTGATATTGGGACTGCCGGAAGCCGATAAATTCCGCCGGTACGATCTCGCTACCCTGATGGAGCAGTTGATAAAAAGCGTGCTGTCCATTGGTGCCGGGCTCCCCCCAGACGATAGTACCGGTCTTCCATTGCACGGATTCGCCGAATCTACTGACCTGCTTGCCGTTGCTTTCCATGTCGCATTGCTGAAGGTGAGCAGGGAAGCGAAGCAGAGCCTGACTGTAGGGAAGGACTGCAACTGTGTTGTGTCCCAGAAAATTCCGGTTCCAGATACCCAGCAGGGCCATGAGCAGAGGGAGATTTTCTGTGATATTGTCCTGTTCTCCTGTCTGGTCGGCAGCATTGGCCCCGCGTAACAGTTCAAGAAAATTTTCATAGCCCAGAGCAAAAGCCAAGGTCACGCCGCCCACCATAGAAGTGGCGGAATAGCGTCCCCCGATGTAATCGTACATATGGAATGCGGCCAGATACTTTTCCGGATCATCCATCGGGCTGCCTGCGCCGGTGACCGCAATCATATGGCGGGCAGGATCAAGTCCGGCTGCTGTCAGAGCGGAACGCACCAATTCTTCGTTGGTCAGGGTTTCCAGGGTGGTGCCGCTCTTGGAAACCACATTGATCAGAGTTCGTGAAAGATCCAGCTCTGCGAGAACAGCCGCTGCATCGTCCGGATCCACATTGGCAATAAAGCAGGCCTTGCGCCCTGGTTGGCAATAGCGTTTCAGGGCAAGATAGAGGGCGCGCGGGCCCAAGTCGGAACCGCCTATACCCACCTGTACCATTGTGGTAAAGGACTCACCCTTTGTATTGCAGATCATCCCCTTATCCAAGTCAGCAAGGAATTTTTTCAGGCGATCAAGCTGCTCCTTGGCTTGAGCTGTTTCTTCTGGGGAAAGTGGTTTATCGGTGAAAATATCCCGACAGGCCGTATGCAGGACCTGACGTTCTTCGCTGTCATAGCCGATGATCCTGTTCATGACAGCACCGGATTTCATGGCCTTGAACTGTTCAACCAGCCGAGCTTGATCGGCAAGCTCCTGCAAGGCCTGCATAACCTGCGCATCGACCCGTTGGGTACCGTACAAAAAATCAAAGCCGCAGGACGAGACTCGGTACGCAGCAAGACGTTCAGGAGAAAGAGCGGTTGAGGCCGCAAGGTTATAAGGGGTACGAGCCAGTTGTTCCAGCTTTTGCACTGCTTTGATGTCGGCAAAGTTTTTGAACAAATCCATTCTTGGTCTCCTGAATTTTTCGATCAACAGCTCGGTAATTTTTTTGTCGTTTTAGAGGGTCAACAAGT
>MTKS01000117.1 GCA_004028495.1 Candidatus Electrothrix marina | reverse complement strand
CCTTGGCAGTCTCAGAGCCACCCTTTGACTTCGATGAACAGGGGGTGCTCCGCTTTCTCCTTGAGTACAAAGACTTCTTCCCGCCCTCAATCATGCCCCGCTTCATCGTCAAACGACATGAGGAGATCAAAGACGAGCTGCGCTGGCGTACCGGGGTAGTCCTGAAGCACCCCCCGCTTGATGCCGTCGCAGTGGTGCGGGCGGATAATGAAGCCCGGCGCATTCAGATCTTGGTCAACGGCACGGAGCGCAAAGTCTTCCTCGCCCTGATCTGGCTCACCTTCCGTGAACTCCATACCGGATTTGACGGCCTGAAGGTCAGCGAGCGGATTCCGCTCCCAAACAACCCAGCGGTCAGTGTTGCCTATGAAACCTTGCTCGACTATGCGGAACAGGGGCTGGAAAAGATTATCCCGGAAGGCACGAAAAAAGCGTACAGCGTGAAAGAATTGCTCGCCGGTGTCCATTTCGATAGTCAAAGCGAGGGCGAAAAGATGATTGCCTTAGCTGATGGAGAAAGGAAGACCGGAGCAATGAACCGGTTAGCAACGGGACTGAGCAGGTATCTTGAAGTAAACCCTGAAGTATTCGGCGTAAAGCTCAATTTTAACAACCTGTTCGATGATCTGCTAAAAAGGGAGAAGAAGTAACCTGCCTTCTGTCATCACCCGGAGAAGCCTGCTGAAATAAGTACGGGCGGTTCGCGAACGCCCCTCCATGTTTGCAATCGACTTCTGGATGCGCAAAATCTTTCTCCATTTGACAAAAGATGGATTCGACAAGAGAATGATGGTAGAATGTACACATCAAAAACATACACAAAACGAGAGATAAATCATGCTTGAAGTAACTGTAAAAGAAGCTCCCGCAAAGCTGAGAAAACTGCTCAAGCAGGTTGAACATGGCCAGCATGTTCTCCTGACGAGACGGGGGAAGGAAGTGGCCTGTCTGGTACCTCCCCAAAAAAAAACGCCGCCTGCCGAGCCTGAAAGAATTCCGTCGGACAATTACAGTTCCGGGACAAGGACTGAGTGCCGCTGTCTTGGCGGCACGGGATGAAGAGCGATACTGATGTATTACCTTGATACCAGTGTGCTGACCGCATACTACTGCCCGGAACCGCTAAGCGACAAAGCAGAGGCACTCATTGTAACCGAAAATATGCCAGCAATCAGTTGGCTCACTCGTTTGGAACTGATCTCGGCTGTATCCAGAAAAATCCGAGAAGGTATGGCACGGGAGGACGGGCAGAAAATAATCCGTCAATTTGAACAGCATCTTTTCAAGGAAAAACTATATCAGTTGCTGGAGATTGAGGAGCACCACTACACAATGGCGGCCGGATGGATTGCCCAGTTCAATACACCATTGCGAACACTTGACGGCTTGCACCTTGCGGCAAGCTGTACAGCCCATTCAACTCTGCTTACCGCCGATGTCAAGCTTGCTCAGGCCGCTGAGTTCTTCGGCATTGACGTGCGTCTTCTTTCACCTACCGATTAACTCTCCCGCTTTTTTAAACAGGGGAAATTTTCAACCTTGCCCCCCTCTCCTCACTGACTTCATTGAAGAGTTCTATTCACCATGAAAAACACCATAAAAGCCTTTAAAGTCGGCCACGAAGTCCTCTGGAAACACGGCCAGTGGAAAAGACTCCGCCTCCCCATCGCCATCTCCGTCCTGCTGGTTCCGCTTTCCATAGCAGGCTTCTTTGCGCTGGGCTGGGGTCTGTCCGATTATCTCCAGCACCTGCTCTTCCCGGAGCAAACCTGGACCGAATGGATCGGCTTTGCAGTCTGGATAGCCCTCAGCGTTGTGGCGGCGGGGCCGCTGTACATCATCTTCCGCAGTCTTGTGCTGCTGGTCTTCACCCCTTTCCTTGACCTCATCTCTGAAGAGGCGGAATGCATTCTTACCGGCAAACCCACTCCCACCGGACAAAGCATCCCGGCCTCGTTGATACGGCTGTCCCTGATCCTGCTGGTCACAGTGCTGGCGTCCGTGCTGGTCGTTATTGCCGGGTTCGCGCTGTCTGCTCTCCCGGTTATAGGTGCGCTTCTATCCGCTGCCGTGGTCTTTTTCTTCCAGATGTTCCTGAGCAGCGCCGCTTTTGTCGATCCCTACTTGGATCGTCGCGGCATGGCCCCGAAACAGACCTTTGCCCTGCTCTGGAGCAAGAAGGGCGAGATGTTCTTTTTCGGGGCAGCCGGTCTGCTCCTCACCATGATCCCGGTTATCGGCTGGTTTATCGGCCCGACCTATTCGGTGATCAGCGGTGTTGCTCTGGGGGTACTGCTCTTTGAAGAAAATCAGGAGAACGGTGCGTCAGAACAGGCCGTGTCCTGATTCCGTATAAAAGAGTCGAAGCAATCACCTGAAGCAGATGGTGAGGAAACAAAAGGAAGACGGACGATTCGTAAACCACCTCTGCGGCTTCCTTGAAAACGGTCGGCAACATTCCCGGAAGAATATCACCGGCACGAATCATTCCCTGCCGGCCAGACTACTCAGCTGTTCGATCATTTGACGTATCCTTATATTCCTTAGTTCTCCTCGTATTATCATTCCTTCCAAGCAAATAACCTGCAACTGTACCCAGCAGACCGACAATAGGAGTAATGGAATCTTTCGTCGGAGCCAGAACAACGGCAAAAACTGAGCACAACACTATAAAAGGAATGCCGAATGTGATTAAAAGATCATAAGGATGATGATCGGTTTCCCTGATATTTTTGCTCAGAAGTGAAAATACTATCCATGATATCAGAAATAACATTGTGCTTGACCAAACTACCGGCTGCGTGAAAAACTTGATACTGTCGTTAAGAGAATTAACCTCTGAAACCGATGAAACGGGTAATGATTCTAACTGATCAATTAAATCTTGCATATTATTCCCCTTCCGAAGGGTTCAAGTTAATCTTCCGATCAAGCCTATCAACCTTTTTTTCCAGTATCTCCAGTTTCAGATTACCGGCCTTTTCCTTTTCAGGAGAGAAGCACTCGTTACGCAGCTTATCATTTTCACTCCTTAACTTATCAACCTCCTGTTTTAATCGATTAATCTCTTCTGACAGACCCTCCTTCTCCAGAGTCAAGGACTTAACTTTTGCCTGTAAATCAAAAGCGATACTTCTTGCTTTTAAGTAGAGCTGCTCTGACTTCAGCAGCGACTTCTCTACAAGGGACTGCTGCGTCATCATCCTCGAATCTTCAGCCGAATATCCATCACCAGTTACACAGGCCGACAACATCATTGCCAAAAAAATATTCCGCATTCTTTGTCTGTTCATACCGATCACTTTAGAGTTGATTTAAATTTCTCCCTCCAACGCATTCTTCTCCACATACTCCCGAATCAAGGCAATATCCGCATCCAGGATCTCGCAGCGACTCTCCTTGTTCGCTAACCCGGCCAAGGCGGGCGGCAGCTCCACCTCATTGCCGGTGGCCTTTTGCACCGCCTCGCCGAATTTCGCCGGATGCGCCGTGGCAAGACAGACCACAGGCCGATCTTCCTTGAGCTCCTGCGCAGCCCGGACACCGATTGCCGTATGAGGATCAAGCAGATAATCATGCTCCTGAGAGCATTGCCGGATCGTGGCGATGGTCTCTTCCTCGGACACGGAATACGAGGCAAAATCACGGGCAGCCTGCTCCCCAAAGGCGGCAAGATCCATACGCCCGGCGGCGGCAAAGGTCTCCATATCCGCCTTGACCTTAGCACCGTCCTGACCATGCAGATAATAGAGATAGCGCTCAAAATTGGAAGCGATCTGGATATCCATAGACGGGCTGAAGGTCGGGGTCACTTCTCCGGCAATGGAATAATCGCCATTATTGACAAAGCGGGTTAGAATATCATTGGAATTGGTGGCCAGGATCAGGCGGTTGATACAGCCCTCGGGCAACAGCTGCTTGGCCACATAGCCAGCAAAGATATCACCGAAATTACCCGTAGGCACAGAAAAATCCACCGAGTCAAAGCCCTGTTTGCGCAATTTGAGAAAGGCAAAGACATAGTAGACCACCTGAGCCAGGACCCGAGCCCAATTAATAGAGTTGATCGCGCCCAGCTGATACTGATCCTTGAATTCCAGATCACTGAACAGCTCTTTGACTATGGCCTGGGCATCATCAAAGGTGCCGTTGACGGCAAGATTAAAGACATTAGCATCTGTAACCGTGGTCATCTGGAGAGCCTGGATCGGGCTGGTACGCCCGTGCGGATGGAGGATAAAGATATTGATACCCTTTTTCCCCCGAACCCCGTAGATCGCTGCACTGCCGGTATCGCCGGAAGTAGCCCCGATAATATTCATGAAGCCGCCGCTCTTTTTCAGCTCGTACTCAAACAGATTGCCGAGCAGCTGCAAGGCCACGTCCTTAAAGGCCAAGGTCGGGCCGTGGAAAAGCTCCATGATATAGAGATCACCGGTCTTGCGCACCGGGGTGACCTGGGGATGACGAAAGGAACTGTAGGACCGCTCAATCAGATCATCCAGATCAAGGCGCGGCATATCGCCACTGAATAGATCCAACACCTCCAGGGCAAGGCTCTTGTAATGAAGATTCTGCCAGGCATCCAGCTTCTGTGCAGATACGGAAGGCAGGGTTTCCGGGAGCAATAGCCCTCCGTCCCGCGCAAGGCCCATCATAACTGCCTGATCAAATGCAATGGGCTCTATCCCGCCCCTGGTGCTTATATATTTCATTCTTTTTCTCTTCCTGATGTCATCAACCGAACAGGATTACCCCTTTTTGCATATGTTCCTGCCCGAAACTTTTTTCATAACAGAACTAATTCTTTGCCGCCAACGGTACCGCCTGCTTACTGCGGCGTCTCTCCTTTAAGGACATCTCCCTGTCCTTCAGATATGCGTAAAACTCCCACGCCTTTGCCTTATCTAATCCAGAGAGCGTCCAATCGACAGCCTCAAGATGATTGTTCGAATCATGGTAACGAAAAAAACATAATTCCAACGAAGAAGACAAGACTCCTTCTGTGAGATGGACAGAAATGAATTGATTCCACACCTTATCGCTGGTATCTTTGAGCTTTCCGAATAAATTATTCTCAAACAAAATTGCTCGCTGACTTGTCGCCATCAAAATTTTACGCTGCATCCCTGTCTTTTCTTCCACGACATAGAACTGCTCCTTTTTTTCTTCGTCAGTCAGCCATTTCTCTAATCTTCTTTTCAGCCTCGGTTTCTTTTTTTCCTTTTTTTCACTGACAACCCATGTTTCCAGTTTACGCCCTAATTTCGAATCAGTATCAGCCAGTTTCATAATTTTTACTCAGAAAGAGCATGTTGTGCTTCCCGGAACGACTCACCTCCTGTCCATACAATCATTGCACTTCATTTGCACATAAATATCATGCGCATGACACCGGCGGACAGAGGGAGAAACAACGGCTCTCCCGCCTGCAAAAGGCTGGAGAACTGCAAACGACACGGGAATTCTACAGTGTATCCGATGGATGTCAAATATTATCTCTCAACGCAAATACCCTTCCTGATGCCGCAATAAGGGGAAAAGGACAAAAAAGATCGCCGCATTTTCCCCTCTATGCTATGATTACAGAGTATTACCTCTTTTCCCCTCAGATTCAGGAGATGCCTATGCCGTTTTGTCCGCTTTTCTTTTATCTTCTTCAGACACTGCTTATAGTATATTTTTCTTCCCGGATATGATCTCATAATCTCATAAACACTTCGTTTTTCCTTCACCGAATCCGACAAAAAAGGAGCCCGATACATTATGGATATTGATAAACACAGAGCCATCTCGTACTGCGGTTTCAAACGCTGTCATGATCACATCCCGGAG
>MTKS01000116.1 GCA_004028495.1 Candidatus Electrothrix marina | reverse complement strand
GCGAGGAAGGGGTGTTCCTGCGCTGTTCTCTGATTTTGACAGCGGTAGGTAACCTGTCGGATGATGCTGAGGAAATCATTCAGGATATGTTGGATCAGGCCAAGGTTCAGGGGCTGAAGGTCGGGTGGGTTACGGTGTGAGCCTAATGTAGCTTTTGGTAGAAATATTCTTTATCTATCTTTCAGCATAGTTATGGCCGGATATCAGGTAATTCAGGTTGCTTTTCCTTGGGGTGGTGGTAATGTGCTGTTGTCGCGGGGGGATGAGAAGCTGATAACGGGAAAACGGCTCCAGATATAGGATGATATTCTATAGTGATTCCACGTTATCCATACTGTTACAGCCAAAACAAAATAAATTCGTAACAATTGAAGATTATAGATCATACAAAACTATACACGGGACAAAGGTATATAAGATTTCTCAAAAAGTTAATCGGTTATGTTTCCGATACAGATCTATGTCATGTCGGTATTATAAACATTTACGACAGTTGTCCAATGAGCTATCCAGTAATTGCACAAGGAGCTTATTGGCCCCCAAATTCAACTAACCAAGGTGCAGTTGATATCTATCTTGATCAGTGCTTCGGACATATGCTCTCATACAATAACAAAGCTGATTTAGTAACAAAAATTAATGATTCAATATTTGTATCCTTTTTCGGTAAAAAGCATTTAACAGACACACTATTTCACGAAATAGGCCACTTAGTCTATGAGAAAAAAAGTCATAAAGTTAAAAAAAACGAATCAGAAACTTTTGCTGAAGAGTATGCTTTAAACCTGTATTACAAAGCATATCCTCTACAAAAGCATCTGGGTAACCTAACGAATATAATATACAAATCATTGTATTCGAGTCGTATTGAACATGACAATCAAAAAAGAATAAGCTATAACCAGTCACTCCAGTAGACTTGCTGAAGTCGTTAGCATTTCGAAGCGCGGAAATTCTGAATTTTTCCCTTATTAATTGAACAGATAGCTTTTAATCCGCAAACCGAGGGGTTCAACGTTATGCGCTATTAAACACAGCAAAATCAAACAATGCATGTTTCACATAAATCCTTCCTGCTTCTCCCGAGTATTACGGTGAACAAATGACACAAATAGATCAATTTGAAAGTGTATTTCGGGCAGCGGCACACGATGCCTTTGAGTACGATGTCGTCGCATTTAAACGTGTATTATTCGTTACCGATGGTAATGCCGACCAAAGCAAGGCCTTTGTCCAGCAGACGCTTGGCTATGCGACCAATTTAAAGAAATCAGAAATCGAGCTGGTGCATGGTGAAGAGTTTCAAACCACCGACGAGTTGCTGGAAAAAGTCACCGCCCACCGCCCAGACCTGATCTGCACCTATCGGAATCTGCACAGCAAGGCCTGGAAATTCCGGCACAGCCTGGGCGAGCACCTGGATGTGTTGCTCCAACGAACTGATGCGCCAGTACTGGTCATGCCGCACCCGGAAGCCGGGTTTGCAAATCTTGATGCGCTCCAGGAGACGAAAACGGTCATGGTGATGACCGGTCAGTTGGCAAACAATCACACATTAGTTAATCATGCCATCAGCTTTGTCGCATCAGGCGGTGAACTCTACTTGACCCATATCGAAGACAAGGCGGTCTTTGAACGATATATCAATGCCATCTCAAAGATTCCCTCTATTGATACCGATGATGCGCGAAAACATATAGCGCACCAGCTGCTCCAAGACCCCATTAATTACATCACCTCCTGTCAGGAGATACTGGAGGAAAAGGGACTGTCACTCAAGGTCCATCCTCTGGTCAGCTTCGGTCATCACCTGACCGAATACCGGCAGGCCGTGGAATCGCATGCAGTCAACCTGCTGGTCATGAATACCAAAGACAATGAGCAGCTGGCCATGCACGGTCTGGCTTATCCTCTGGCGGTTGAATTACGCCAACTCCCTCTGCTGATGCTGTAATCATGGAACATGCCGTTGCCCATGCCTCGCATGGCACCACCATTTTTTTTACCGGTGTTCTTATCCTGCTGATTGCCTCTTTGGCCCTGGAAGAAAAGATACACGCAAAGAAATCCCTGATTGTCGGTTTGTTTGCCGCTGTGCTCTTGCTCCTGGACGGGGCACTGGGTCTGCTCCCCTTTGGCCCGATTACCCTGCCGAATGGTCATACGCTTGATATGCCGGTGTATATTGAAGCCATCGACTGGGGGGTGATCGCCATCATTATCGGCTCAAGTATTTTTGTCGATGTGACCTCCCGCTCCGGTCTGTTTACCTGGATCGCCATTAAACTGACCAAGCTGTCCTGCGGTGATCCGCTGAAGCTGCTGTGGTACTACGGTCTCATGACGGTGGTGTTTTCTGCCGTGCTGAACAACGTGACCGCCATGATTATTGTCGGTTCCTTATCCGCAGTATCTTTGAAAAGATTGCAGCGGGAAGAGCAGTTGCTCGGCTTTTTACTGATTGAAGGCTTACTCACCAATATCGGCGGCTTGCTGACCCTGATCAGTTCTGTGCCCAATATTATTATCGGGACCACCGCCGGTATCAGTTTTATTACCTTTTTCCTCAAGGCCAGTCCTTACGTGGTGGTGGCTACCGGTGCGACCATCTGGTTGGGTGCCCGTCTCTTTAAAATCAACAAATTGAGCGATACCGAGGAGATCGCCGCAGCCAAACAGCATGTTGCCGGCTTTGATGAAAACGACGGTATTGAGAGCCGGGGATTCTTCTGGTTCGGTGCTGTTATGCTGGGCGCCTTTATTTTGGTAATCGCCACTACCTCGGTTCTGCCGGTGGTCAGCAGCTTGGGTATGGGCTACGTGGCCCTGACCTTTGCCCTTATTATGCTGATTCGTTACAAGCATGAAGTGGAGCAATTCTATAAGGCCGTTGACTGGGACCTGATCGGCTTTTTCATGGCCTTATTTGTTGTTATCCATATGCTGGAATACGCCGGGGTGCTGAACCTTATAGGACAGGGGATTACCCGAATCATCGGTGAAGATGGCAATCGTTTCGGTGTCGGTGCGCTGCTTGTTTCTTCTGCCGCCTTCAGCAGTGTCACGGATAATATCCCTTTGGCTGCCATGCTCGGCAAGATCCTCGCGGCTCAGGGAACCGCAGGTGACTCATCGCTCTGGTGGTCGGTGATCTTCGGTGCCAACCTCGGCGGCAACCTGACGCCCATCGGCAGTGCCTCCACCCTGGTCGCCGTCACCATTATTCATAAACATAAACTCAAACTGTCCTTCGGCGGTTTTGTTGCCAAGGCATTACCCTTTGCGGCAATGCATATCGTCCTTGCTACGATATATGTATTGGTGTTTTTGTGAAATCGGTAGATCCGATTGAGTGAAGCGAAATCAGATAATCTGAGCAATGCGTTTTTCGTTGCACCCAAGCATGCCTAACTCAGGAAGGATTGCATAATTCGATGGATGACCTCTCTTGATAAAGCAGAGGCGTTTTTTTTAAAATGGCCTGGATAGGGCCGCTGGATAAAAGGAGGACATAGAACATGACCAACACAGAAGCACTAAAAATTATCGAATCGCTGGCGGATGGCCGTTGTCCGATGACTGGTCAAATATTAGAGGGCGTGTATCAGCAACCAGATGTTATTCGTGCATTATCCGTCGCTGCGAGGGCACTTGAACGATCCGAGCGTAGCGACCGAAGGCGTGAAACATTGCCGGAGCGTACAGGTAAGTCTTGGGATACAGTTGAGGATCAGCAGGTTTGCGAAAAATTCGATACAGGCAAGACAGTTGAAGAGATTGCTGTAATTCACCAGCGGACAAAAGGTGCAATTCAGTCGCGGCTACAGCGTCTTGGTAAAATTAAACTGTAGCTGCTGAGGGCCACTCGTTGCACTTAATCAGGCCTAGCTAGCTTAAATTGCAAAATAAAAATATGAAGAAATTAGAAACCCTCAGACATTCACTGGATAATCTCGACAGTGCCTTGATCTCCATTCTCTCAGAGAGGTTTAAACTCACTTATGAGGTAGGTGTTTTTAAAGCCGAAAACAACCTTCCTTCCGTTGATGAAGAAAGGGAAAGGAAACAATTTGAAAGGATTAAACAATTGGCAGGCAACCATGGGTTGGAGCCAGAGATTGCTGTTAAGGTCCTGCGTCTTATTATTGACGAAGTGGTAGAAAAACATAAAAAAATTCAGGAAAAAACCGAAATAGCCCTCAGCACCGGGGTGACTATCGACGGTAACAACAGACAATAACAATACCTATGGACGCAGCAACCCAACGCTTCATACGCATCGGCACAGCCAGCATCGGCCTCATCGGCCTGGATATCGCCCTGAACACCATCGCCCGCCAAGAGATGAGCGAAACCGAGGCTGTCGATTTCCTCTTCACCGAGGTCAGCCGACAAAACTATATCCCTCCGGGCAATCAGAAAAAATACAAGCAAGCCCTCTTAGCCGCCTTTCGCAAGCATTGTAATGTCGCAACAGAGGAGGAAGGTCTTGTCATTCGTATCTTCGGCACCGGCTGCATCAGCTGCAACAGTCTCCAGACCCTGGTTATCGAAACCCTTGATCGCCTGAAGCTGGCCGCTGATATTGAACAAATTCACGACCCCGATGAGATCGGTCGAGCCGGGGTCACCATGACACCCGCCCTGATGATTAACGGAACCATAAAAAGCACCGGCCTCATACCCACCCCGGTACAGGTCGAACAATGGGTACAGGAGGCAAATAATGCATGAACAACCCAATCTTTTGATCGCCTGGCTTGAACAGGCAGGTCTTTCCCATACCTTCTCAGTTCCGATCACCTATACCCTTATCATCTTTGCGGTCTTTTTCACGGCCCTGCTGGCGACCTGGTTTGTTCGCCGAACCTTGGTCAGCTCGCTGATCAAAATCATCCGCAATAACCGTCTGAGCTGGGATAACGCCTTGACGGATCATTTTTTTTTCACCCGGCTATCCTGGTTTGTCCCGGTGCTCATCTTCTATATTGCCCAGGACATCCTCCTGCCGCCGGATTCCCAATGGCTGAAATTTGTTCCCCGCTTGATTTTATGCGGCTTTATCCTAGCCGGAATCCGGGTGATCAGTGCGCTGCTCAAGGCTGCAAACAGCATTTATCGTGTCCGCCATCTCCAAACCGGCAAGACCATCCGAGGCTATATCGATGCCATCAGAATCATTTGCTATCTCTTAGGAGGCATTTTGATGGTCAGCACCCTCACCGGTCGTTCGCCCTGGGGGCTGCTTTCTGTCATGGGTGGTTTGACCGCCCTGACCATGCTCATTTTTCGGGATACCATTCTCGGTTTTATCGCCGCGATCCAGCTCACGACCAATGATATGATCCGGGTGGGCGACTGGATTGAGATGGAATCCCACGGCGCGGACGGTGATGTCATTGAAGTGTCCATCCACTCGGTTCGGGTGCGCAACTGGAATAAGACCATCACCACCATCCCCACTTATGCCCTGATCGCCAATCCCTTTAAAAACTGGCGCGGCATGACAGAGTCCGGGGGACGTCGGATCAAACGGGCCCTGCATCTTGACATGACCTCGATCCGTTTTCTGACTGATGATGAATTGGACAAGCTGGAAGAAATTCGTATCCTGCGGCAATACCTCCGCAGCAAAAGGGAGGAAATCAGCAAATATAACAGGGCGCGGGGAGCGGAAACAAGCGGAACAATCAACGGACGCTCCCAGACAAACATCGGTCTTTTTCGGGCCTATATTTCAGCATGGCTTCAAGAACACCCGAAAGTCCATAAAAAAATGACCTTTCTGATCCGGCAACTCAAACCCGGTCCCACCGGTATACCTCTGGAAATCTATG
>MTKS01000115.1 GCA_004028495.1 Candidatus Electrothrix marina | reverse complement strand
AAATCCTCCCCGGTGTTACTGTTGGTTGTATTGAGCTGAGTAAAGCTGTTCATTCCCGCATACTCGCTGAAAAATTCATCAAGTACCAAGCCGAAGAGGTAAAAGTCTCCGATTCCGGCAAAATGATCAGCCCGTATGCTCAGGTTGAGACGCTGACCGCGCATCATGACCCCGCGCACAAGACGGTTAACCGACTGTACCTCATAACTTTCAATCCCGTTAATTCGTTTTTCATTGGCCTCGACCGGCCCGGTCACGACCATGACTGAAAATATAGAGGCGCAGTAATTTGCGCAGACTGTTCACATCACTCAGACTGAACAGGTTGAGCGAAAAATGGGAAAGAAAATACCAGAGCGTATCACCGGCGATGGGCGGGTCAATGGGCCGGGTCGGCTGCATCAGGTTTTTAAAGTCGATAAGTTCCGGAGTATCCGCAGTGGGACGGTTGATCTCTCCCGGTTTAAGTTCGGCTGAAAGATCTCCGTCAGAGCAGGTGAGCCGGACTGTCAGTGTCTCCTCAATCAACGATTCGGCTCCGGAAGGATAGGCAAATCGTAAAGCCACTTCCGGGCGGTTATGCACGGCGGAAATCGAATGGAGCAGAGTGTAGCTGTCTCCTCCGCTTTTTTGATCACCGAAACCGATTTGCGGGGTGTATTCTTTTTTCCTGACCGCCCCCCGGCTGAAGCCGGTAACCTTGTCCACGCTGTAGACTTCGGGGCGCCGTCCGTCCACCATCGCCGGAGTTATCCGTATTTTGTCCAGCTGATGATCAAAGAGAATAGGTTCGGCTTCATGCCGGAACAGATTGATTGCCGGAATTGTGGCAAGAAGAAAAGAGTCATTGCCTATGGTTGTTGCGATTGCTTCAGGCAATCTGTCCAGTTCAAAGGTTATGCTGAAATGCCGGGAATCTCCCCGCTGCCGCCATTGCTCAAGACCGAACAATTCAAGATAAAGAAATTTATTCGGAAGAATAAAGTATTCCTGGAGTAGACGGTAACCGCCGAAAGACCTGCCCGGATAGGGCTGCAGGCTGTTTTCCCGTTTCAGGGAAGCCGGTTTGAGCATTGCCGAATCAAGGGTGCAGGAGTATTTTTCATCGCCGGAACGTACAATAATACGATGAAGATGGAGGCAAAGCACCATGAACAGGTTACTGGCTACGCTGTAGGAACCACCGAGGAAAAAGGATAACGAATCAGGACGCCATGTAGCAAGAGAGCCTCCGGTCAGCTCAAGGTGCAGGGTAATGGATTGGTTGCGCGAGGATACATCATCTTTTTCTATTTTTACCATGCGTAACGGATTCACATCGCATGAGAAACAGGTGCGAAACAGGCAGGATGTGCCTTGGATTTCGGCAGAACGCAGGGACGTACCTCCGGGGATCCGGATCGTTTCCTGGAGACCGTTTTTCGGTATAAATTGTATAAGTGTCAGAGATGGAACAGAACGCAGAAAGTGGGGAAAAACAAGTTCCGTAAGCAGATGAATAATCTCAGGTAAAGAATCTTCCAGTTTCTGCTTCAGAAGTCCGGTCAGAAAGGCTGTTCCTTCAAGCAGTCTTTCCACATCAGGATCTGTGGACTGCCCGCTGAGCATGGAAGCGACTGCAGGGTGCAACTCTGCGAATTCACGAGCTAAACTCTTGATGTTGTGCAGCTCTTGCTGGTAGTGTTTGTTGAAATCGGACACGTTTTTTCCGGGATGGGGTAATAATTGGCGGGAACAGGTGAAAAAGTTGATCTCTACAGCAACGACGTATATTTCTCAAACTGTCTGATTAACCGGTGTCAACTGATTCCGATATGACCGTCTGTGGAGACAACGGTTTCAAAGGTAACAGGTATATCTTCCTGGTCAGCCAAGACCGCTTCAATCCGAAAACGGAGTGCAAAGGGATCCCTTTCACTCTGGTTCATGGTCATCTGAATTTTAGCCAGACGTGGCTCATATTTTTGAACGATTTTTTGCAAGATCTGTTCAACATTCTGCCTGATCTCTTGGACGGAATCCCCGGGCACATTGGTCATATCCGGAACCCCGTAGTCCGGCAGGATGGACACACTTCCCTGTCTGGTATTGAGCAGACGCGCGAGGTGCTGAAGAATTGATCGGGTTTCATCGGTTGCTGCTGGCTTTTCCCGGTGCCCTTTTTCTTCTTTCTCCAGACGCGTTATACGTTCAAGTAGACGTTCTCGTAACATAACGACTTCCCCCCCCAAGGTGGTTTGCTCAGAAAACCGAAACCTGCTGAAAGGCTCCCGGAAGAACGCTCATGCAGGCTTCGGTTATGCTCAATTATGCAGCATTCGGGGATTTCCAGTCATCTTCGGATTCAATACCGTCCGGATTATACGTCCAGACAATTTTTTCGTAGGAAAACCATACTACCTCCATATCGTGATACGGTTTATTTTCCGGCAGAAAGGTCATAGGAGTATGCTCCTGCATTGTAACAATAACGGCATTTGTCAGCTTGATGGTAAAGTACTGCTCTTCCTTCCCCTTGTCGTTAATACGATAAAAATGCAGCTCAAAGTCTGTAATCTGCTCACCGGTACAGCAGGCCTGATAAAGAAGCGGGGTGGACTGATCTTTATGCTTGGTGATCTTCAGCGGTTTATGAATACGCTGTCCGGTTGCCAAGCCGGTATGGTTGTCTACGGGAACTTCAACTGTATGATCAAAATCATAGACTAAGATCATGTCCTCACGTCCGGCCTGCGCGCAATCACCTTTGATAGGACCTGTACTCGCTCCTGTAAGTGTCAGATACATTGTGTTTGCCATTTGACGACCTCCTTTTGTACTATGGTGATGTTATTTTTACCGCTTATGCGGTCCTGCTTACGTTTTATCCAGTTTACCCACAAGCGACAGGGTGAACGAGGCGCCCATGTATTTAAAATGTGGCTGCAGCTTCATGCCGACCCTGTACCATCCAGGTTCTCCGGCAACATCGGACACTTCGATCTTTGCCTGACGCAAAGGGCGGCGACTGCGGACGCCGGGACCGGGATTTTCCTGATTAGAGACATATTGACCGATCCACTTGTTCAACTCGTCTTCCAGCTCACCCCGCTCCTTCCAGGTACCGATATTTTCCCGCTGAATCACCTTCAGGTAATGGGCAATACGGCTGACAACAAAGGTATAGGGTAATTGGGTTCCGAGCTTATAGTTGAGTTCAGCCTGCTTGCCCTCTTCGGTATTGGGAAATACTTTAGGCTGTTGAATAGAGTTGGCGGAAAAAAAGGCGGCGTTATCACTGCCCTTGCGCATGGTCAGGGCCATGAAGCCCTCTTCTGCCAGTTCAAATTCTTTTCGGTCGGAAATTTCAATCTGAGTGGGAATCTTATTCTGCAGCTCACCCATGGCCTCAAACTGATACAGCGGCAGGTCTTCTACTGCTCCACCCCCCTGGGGACCGATAATATTTGCACACCAGCGGTATTTAGCAAAACTATCCGTGATTCTGGCGGTAAAGGCAAAAGCGGCATTGCCCCAGAGAAAGGATGCATCACCATCGGCAACCTCCTCTGTATAATGAAAACTCTTCACAGGAATATTGTCCGGACCGTAAGGAAGACGCAGCAGAAAACGCGGCAGGGCAAGCGCCACATTACGTGAATCCTCGGACTGACGCAAAGAGCGCCATTTGGTGTACTGCGGCCCCTCAAAAATGGATTTTAAATCCTTTAGATTGGGCAGGCCGGAAAAGTCATCAAGTCCGAAAAAGGACGGACCTGCCGCAGCGGAGAACGGAGCATGGGACATGGTTGCAATACTGGCGATATTGCGCAGCACGGCAACGTCCTGATTGCCGGGGCCGAAGTCAAAATTCCCCAGCATCATGCCGTAGGGCTGGCCACCGAACTGCCCGTATTCTGCCGTGTAGGCAAGTTTATACAGGCCCGACTTAACAACTTCCGGAGAATCCTCAAAATCATCAATCAGATCCTGCTTACTGACGTTCAGTACTTCTATTTTAACATTTTCCCGAAAATCCGTATGATCGACAAGATATTTGAGAGAACGCCAAGCTGCTTCCAGCTGCTGAAATTCTTTATTATGCAGAATTAAGTTCATCTGCCCGGAGAGTTTCCGGTCCAGATCAGCTATCATTTCATCAACTAAACCTTGACTGACCTTATCTCCTTCCCGACCCGGCTGGAGTAACGCATCAATAAATGTCTGCAAGCCAAGTTTGGTGACTTCATATCCTTCATCACCTGGCGACAACTTGGTTTCCCGGACAATTTCATCCAACAAGGAGAGAGAGTCTCCTTCCTGGGCCGATACTTCCTGCGCGGCTTCTTTTTGATTTTCGGCCATATTATTTCTCTGCTCCTCTATTCTTCAATACCAAGCTCCGCCAACAGCTTTGCTTTGGCGACTTCATCGTCAATAATGGACGAGAGCTTTTTCTTAAATGCCGGAACATTTCCCAACGGCCCTTTAACAGCCTTGAGTGCTTCTCTTAATTCAAGGAGCTGTTTCAACTGTGGAACCTTTTCCACTATCGCATCCGGTGTAAAATCTTTGATGGATTTGAAATCAAGCTCAAGGTTCATTTCCGCATCAGGCTCGCGGGAAAGTGTGTCCGGGACAGCTGTCTTTAATTGCAATTTCTGTCCGGCAAGGACATCATTGAAATTATCCTTGTCAATATTGATGGGTTTGCGGTCTTCAACAGCCCGATCATCTTCACGCAAAGTGAAGTCTCCCATCACCAGCACCTTGAGAGGCAGCTCAACCTCTTCCTTGGCATCCCCGGTCGCAGGTCGATAGACAACATTAACCCGTTCTTTGGGTGCGACAGATCCTTGCTGCGCCATAGCTCTCCCCTTTCTTTAAATATTTTATTTTTAAATAACACCGAACAAGGGTGTTGTCAATCTTATTTTTTTTCATGTAATTACTATTAACAACCACTTTGTACCATTAAAGTTGTCGTTGAGCTGCTATGTCAACGACAGCATCTGATCCGGTGCAAGCAGAGCGAGGCGGGCTGCAACCTGTTTTCTTTTCTGTACAGTTTCCCCCTCACTCTCCCCGTCATCGGTTTTCACCAGACATCGGCAGATTTGGACCAACCCCTGCGCAGCCAGTTCAGGCTCCCATTGCTCCAACTTGTGACGATCAATTCGTATAAGCAGATTTTCTGCAAACGAGAGGGCTATATCCGTCCGGTCAGCCTGAAAAAGCAATCGACAAAATCCCACATCATACATAAATTCTCTGCGGGGAGATCCGGCGCCTTTTTTTTGTTCCGACAACCAGATCAGAGCTTCCTGGATACCGGAACCGGCACAGAGACGGACAGCCTCCTCCACATCCTGAGCAACGTCCTGTTCCCGCTTTCCGCCCGATGCCGGTTCAGAACCGGAAGAAACGGTTCCTGTCTGCACAGCAGGAGCGGATGCAAGCCAGTCCTTGGTCTGTTGCGAGGCAAAGGGACGTTCGTCGTTGAAGGACAGGGACTCGCTACCTGTCAGCCTAAGTACATGCAGCCTGGTCTCGTTTTCCACAGCCTGAGCGGCGAGCATATGGCCAAGCCCTTTCAATGCCCTGAAACTGTAATAACTCAGATCCAGCCAGAACAGATGCTCCCGGACCCGGGATTCTGCCGCTTCAAGCAGATCCTCCCAGTTTTCAGCCCGGAACATCGTTTCAAGGATGGAAACAACCTGCTCGTTCGGCGGCGGCAGCATGGTCATATTATTTGTAGCTGGCGGGAGCTCGTCAAGTTCACTCCAAGCAACGAAGCGGTTCAGCTGATACGGCAGGGGCCTTGAAGCATCCGCCTGAAAAACATGTGTAGCGGCACGCCCCAGCAGCTCCAGGCCCTGGCGAAGACAGACCTCGGCATCGCCCGCATCTCCTTCTGGGATCGACA
>MTKS01000114.1 GCA_004028495.1 Candidatus Electrothrix marina | reverse complement strand
TTGTCTTCTTTACAGGACAAAAGATCAAGCTGAATTTTTCCTCTTTTGCTTGAGCAAAACGAAAAAATGTTTTTTTTACTCCGACTTCAAGATACAGCCTCGGAGAGGGCAGCACAAAAAAAACATCGCCAAAGCCATACTCCTTGACTTGTCCCGTAAACCTTTCTAAGTATCTTTTTGTCAGTTTGACATGAAGATAATCCTCAGAAAATTTTAGCAAGACAAGGTGGACAAGATTCCCATGATTACCCTGTTAGATTACGGTGCCGGTAATGTACGCTCAGTTGTAAATGCCCTTGAGAGCCTGGGCGAAACAGTGGTCAGGGTCAATTCGCCCGCTGATATTGAAAAAGCAGAGCGGCTGGTTTTTCCCGGAGTAGGTAACTATGGTGCCATGATGCAGAGCCTGCGGGAGCAGCAGCTTATTGAACCGCTCCTGCGGTATCTCCATGAAGACCGACCTTTTTTCGGTATTTGCGTCGCGCTTCAGGCCCTGTTCGAGTCCAGTGAAGAGGCACCGGAAGAGTCGGGGCTGGGCATTATTCCGGGGCGGGTGAAGCGGTTTGACACCGAGTTGGCGATTCCCCATATCGGCTGGAACGGGATCAAGGTCCATCAACCTTCCCGAATTTTTAACGGCTTTACCGGGCAGGAAAAACTCTATTTTGTCCATTCCTATCATGTTGAAACAAACCATACTGCTGCTGTGTTGACCACCACGGATTACGGGTGTGAGTTTGTCAGCTCTGTCCAGAAGGGCAATATCATTGCGACCCAGTTTCATCCGGAAAAAAGCGGCAAGGCCGGGTTGAAGCTGCTGGAAAATTTCCTGGATAGCAGCCGAGAGGCGGTCATCCCCCAATCCTGCCCGACTGAGACCAAGCTGGCTGAGCGCATTATTGCCTGCCTTGATGTCCGGTCCAATGATCAGGGCGATCTCGTGGTGACCAAGGGCGATCAGTATGATGTGCGCGAGGACGGGGATGTGCGTAACTTAGGTCTGCCGGTTGAGCTTGCCCGTACGTATTACGAACAGGGAGCAGATGAGGTAACCTTTCTCAATATCACAGCCTTTCGTGATTTTCCGCTTGAGGACATGCCTATGATGGAGGTGCTGCAAAAAACCTCGGAAAAGGTCTTTGTTCCGCTGACCGTGGGTGGCGGGATTCGTGATTTCACCGACTGTAACGGCAAATTTTATTCGGCTCTTGAGGTTGCTTCAGAATATTTCCGTTCCGGGGCGGACAAGGTTTCTATCGGTTCTGACGCGGTGTTGATTGTTGAAGAGGTGCTTGAAACCGGCAAGGCAACAGGACTCAGTTCCATCGAACAAATCGCACGGGTGTACGGTAATCAAGCCGTGGTGATCTCTGTAGATCCGAGACGGGTTTATGTGCATGCGCCCGACGACACCCCGCATCCGGTTATCGAAACGGAATTTCCTAGTGAAAACGGTAAGAAATATTGCTGGTACCAGTGTACTGTACGAGGGGGGCGCGAAGGACGCGATCTTGATGCGGTCACCTTGGCAAAGGTCTGTGAGCAGTTGGGTGCCGGAGAAATCCTTCTTAACTGTATTGATAAGGACGGAACCAACTCCGGTTTTGATCTGGAGCTGATTAACGCAGTCAAGGAGGCCGTGACTATCCCGGTCATTGCCTCAAGCGGAGCAGGATGTGCTGAGCATTTTCTAGAGGTATTTACCAAAACAGATGCTGAGGCAGCCTTGGCTGCTGGGATCTTTCACCGGAAAGAGGTGCCGATCGGGCAGGTGAAACAATTCTTGCAGGAGAATGAGGTGGAAATTAGGACCTGTTAAATTGAGGTAATCTGCATACGAGCAGTTTGCAGGTAACCAGAGGTCCAGATAACCCGTTATTCTACAGGGTCCTCTGCCTTCCTGCCGTAAGGGGTGGGAGATGCCGAGCTGGCAGCTTCCGGTGCTTTAAAAATAGTACATTGGTTTTTCCCGTGCCCCTTGCTTGTGTAGAGCGCTTTGTCTGCCATTTTCATGATCTGGGTCAGGTCTTGCCCATGTTCAGGATAGCAGGCTATACCGCAGCTGACTGTTATGCTGAGGGTATGTCCTTCGTAGTTCAGAGGGACTTGAGCTATCTTGATTCGCATTCTCTCGGCAATTTTCCACGCTTCTTGGCAGGTGGTATCCGGGAGAAAGGCCACAAACTCATCGCCGCCGAATCTGGCCAGCATATCTTCTTCACGTAATTCCGAGCGCATGGTGTCTGAAATAGAGACGATCAGCATGGTCCCGGCGTGATGCCCATAAAGATCATTGACCGCTTTCAGGCTGTCCGCATCAATCATGAGCACAGAGAATTTCCCGGTTTTTGCCAGGATTCGCTGGTACTCTCGCTGCATAAAAATGAGCAGCATCTTCATATTCCACAGGCCGGTCAGCTGGTCAGTTCGCGATAACTGCCGGATTTTATCCTTTGTCCTGTCTGTTTCTTTGGAGATCAGGGTGACAAAATAGGCAAGGAGCCACAGCAGAAAAAGTTGGATAATCGGTCCGGAGAGATGCTCTGCGTGAAAAGTGACAGTAGCTCCTGAAAGAAAAAAGCCTGTTTCGGCTGCACCGAGAAACAGATAACAGGCAGTGACGAGAAGGGTGCCCAGAAGAGTGGACAGGGTGCCCAGGGTTGTCCCGGCCAGCAGGACAATAACGAAATAAAGGGGCAGCAACGGGCTTGATAAGGAGCCGGTTTCCCAGACAACAGCTGTAATAAAGAAGGTTATTCCCCACATGTTGAGGGAAAGCTTCCAGCGTGTTCCGTCATGGCTGCGCCACATATAATGAAGAACGCAAATAAAGACAGCAAATGCCGTCATGCTTGCATACAGAAGTGTCGGCTCAGGAACATGCACCCAAGGAAGCTTAGTGCAGAGAAGGACAAGCAACAACAGCAGCCATTCGAGACCGGCTACGGTACTGCGATAGCCGATCAGTTCCTCTTTGTCGATTTCCTTATGTTCGTCTATGGGAATTTGACCGACCCGCTGACCATTGAGCAAGGAATAGATAGGGGAGCTTTTTTCATAGGAGACCGGAGTTTTGGCAATGGTTTTTTCAAAGAAAAATCCTTTCCTTGACGATGTATGTTGACCCTTTTTCGGCGGGCTAACTTTGGTCATACGTTGCTCGTCCTGTCTGTATAAGCTTGTGCTGGCAGGCGGATGTCTGAATGGGCAGCATAAAAACTCTCAATGATTATAGACAAAATATCATGTCATGCCCGTAAAAACAAGCTTGAATAAAAAACTGTACTCAGTGTCAAATTGTTGTCGAAAAAAAATCTCTCGTATTCTCATGGAGGATTGTGTCAGCCCTTCTCTCACCGGCCTTCGGTGCGACAGGATCCTTGTCCCGTGGTTGACTGAAATTGTATTTTGTTGAGAACGGCAGATATATATTTTGAAAGTTGAAAAAAGAAAGAGTGAAAAAGCATGGAATGAAAAGATTTTTTCTTTTTTTTACTTCCTCTTCAATCATACTTGATTTTCACAAAAAATCCTTGTAAAAGGTGTTGACAGGAAGAAAAGTTTGCTGTACCTAACATTTTACCGTGAAGAGAGATGTCATGAGGCAAAAACGCAAGATATTTTCCTGTTGTCTGCGGAGCATAAAACAGCGTCGGACAGAGTCTCCGGAAGAGGTTCGGCCGCTGTCGGAATGCTGCGGTTGCAGCAGGGTGAGAGTGTGCAGAGTCAGCGGTGAACGCAGTGACTGCGGCAGAATGGCCGCTCTGGGTGTCTTGCCCGGAACCGTGCTGGAGCTGCTCTGTCCTGCACGAGGACGAGGACGAAAGCAGTGTATGGTGAGAATTAACGGCGGAACCCTGAGTTTGGATGCGTTGACGGCGCAAAATATTTTGGTGTGTCCTGCCTGACAGCTTTTTTTTTTGCGATTTTTTTAGCCAAAGCTAAATAAGTTTCCTTGAAGGAATAAAGTATGCAGAACCTTATAATTGTGTTTATTGTCCTTGCTGCCTGTTTCTTTGTCGGGAGATCCCTGTTTCGTTCATATCGGTCAGGAACGTGCTCCTGCTCCGGAGGGTGCTCCGGCTGTGGCGGAGATTCAGGGTCGGCATGTTTGCCTCGGAGTGAACAGGCGAACAGAAAGGGGAACAGGAATAAATGAATTTACGAAAAATGCAGACCGGACAATCCGGCATTATCGCCTCTGTTAAGATAGGCGGCAGCCTCGGCCTGCGGATGAGAGAAATGGGGCTTGTGCCGGGTACAGAGATTACCGTGACCGGACGCGCTCCGTTATACGACCCTGTAAAGCTTCGTATTCATGGGCAGACCCTGACTTTGCGGAATAGCGAGGCCGATTATATTGAAGTGGATATTAAAGCGGAAACAGATTCTGCGGAGGGGAAATGCTGATGGCCGATGCTGTCCATATCGCTCTTGCCGGCAACCCTAATGCCGGCAAGACCACTCTGTTTAATTATCTGACCGGGGCACGTCAGCATGTGGGAAATTATCCCGGCGTTACGGTTGAGAAAAAGGAAGGATTTTATCTCCATGAAGGGCAGGGATTCCGGATTGTTGATTTGCCAGGAACCTATTCCCTGACAGCCTATTCCGTGGAAGAGCTGGTGGCCCGTGATTATCTGGTGAATGAGCAGCCGGATGTAGTGGTCAATATTGTTGATGCCTCCAATCTGGAGCGCAACCTGTATCTGAGCTGCCAATTTCTCGAACTGGGCGTGCCCTTGGTCATCGCGCTCAACATGATTGATGTCGCGGAAAAGCGCGGTATTCGCATTGATACGGAGAAACTGAGCCGATTGACCGGGGTTCCGGTTATGCCCATTGTCGCCCGCACCGGAAAAGGCGTGGAGGAACTCCTGGGGACTGTTCAGGCGGTCAGCCGTGCAGATGCCCGTCCGCAAACCCTGATCCGTTACGGAGTGGATATTGATGAGGCGCTCAGAGAATTAGTTCCGATTATTGAAGAGTATAAGCTTCTTGCCGAGACCTATCCGGCCTCATGGACTGCCTTGAAAATTTTGGAAAACGATGAACAGATCGTCGCCAAAGTTATGCTGGAAAATATGGTAGTCGGGCAGCGGCTCATCGACCGGAGCGCGGTCTTGGCACGGCATTTACAGGATACCCTTGAAGCCTATCCGGAAACGGTTATTGCAGATCACCGTTACGGTTTTGTCCGCTCCATTCTCCGGCAGGGTGAGGTGACCCGAGTAACAGAACAGGACAGGCTCTATGCCTCGGATCAGATCGATAAAATCGTGACCAACAGGGTGGCCGGCCCCTTACTGATGGCCGCAGTGTTGTTGGGCCTGTACAGCTTCACCTTTAACTGGTCCGGTTTTCTGGTTGACGGGCTGGGCATGTTTTTTGATTTGCTCGGCGGCCTGACGGAAACCATGTTGCCGGACGGGCCGGTCAAATCCATGATCATCTCCGGGGTGATTGACGGTGTGGGCGGTGTGCTCGGTTTTGTGCCGATCATCATGTTCATGTTCTTCGGGATCGCCGTACTGGAGGACTCAGGTTATTTGGCCCGGGTTGCCTTTATGATGGACAGGATCTTTCATTTTTTCGGGCTGCACGGATCTTCGGTCATGCCCTTTATTATTTCCGGTGGTATTGCAGGAGGCTGTGCCGTGCCAGGCGTGTTGGCCGCTCGAACCCTGCGCTCCCCCAAGGAACGGATGGCCACCCTGCTGACTGTACCCTTTATGAACTGCGGTGCCAAGCTGCCGGTCCTGACGCTTATCATCGCTGCTTTTTTCCCGAATCATCAGGCAGGATACATGTTTCTGGCAACACTCGTTGCCTGGCTGGTGGCCCTGATGGCGGCAAAATTTCTGCGAATGACCCTGCTGAGAGGGGAATCCACGCCCTTTGTTATGGAATTGCCTCCCTACCGG
>MTKS01000113.1 GCA_004028495.1 Candidatus Electrothrix marina | reverse complement strand
ATTGAGCGGCACTCAGGCCGGCAGGGTCGTTTTCCGGCTCCCTGCTCTCCAAGCCCCCTGCCTCCATCATCGCCTGAAGATATTTGAACGCTTTGTCCGGCTTATTGCCCTCATTGGCCTGTACCGCCCGGCTCCAGATAGCCTTTGCCACATTCTTGGAGTGAAACAGCCTGGTGTTATTGACCCTGAACACCTGCTTCCCCCCCAGCAGACTGAAACTGCGGAGTTTGGAAAGAGTAAGATTGTTTTCCTCTGTATCGCCGTCAATACTGTGGACTGTCCCGCCGGCAGCGCAAAGAAGCTTCGCTGCCTGATCCGCCGCCTGTTGACAGAGATAGCGTTCTCCGATAAACAGATAAGCAGGAAAAAGGCTTCCTTTTTTGATTTCCTGAAACAGGGCCTCAAGTTTATTTCTTTCGTAAACAGGCATGGCGTAACAATAAATAATGTCTATTATATATTAAAAATCGTTTGAAAGGCAGGGGGTTAGATCCGGCAGGAAGAACGCCTCAAGATAAGAGCTTCAGCCTCTCCTTCCTGACAACAGCACAGGGCGGAATACATCTCGAATAATTCGAGCCGCACATAACTGTAGAACAATTCTTGCTTATATCCTGCTCTGACCGATAGAACAAAAAATTTCTTCTGGGAAATTCCTTTGTTGTCGAGTATCATAAATCATTTTTCGCGTTTAAAAAAATATTTTTATTGCCTCTGGACAAGCTCCCTGAAGCTTCATAAGAAAATAATTTCCGTGCATACCGTCAAGATGCCGGCAGGACTGTTGAAGAAATAACTGCCGTCCGGAGAATAACGGCTAGCTGACAGCCACGCAATATGTATACAGACATTGTAATAAACGCCACGCCTTATGAGAACCGTATCGCGGTGGTGGAACGGGGCAGCCTGCTTGAGTTCCATCTCGAACGCCCGACGGAAAATGGGTTGGTGGGCAATATCTACCAAGGCAAGGTTGTTCGGGTTCTGCCGGGTATGCAGGCGGCGTTTGTCGATATCGGCCTTGACCGCACCGGTTTTCTTTATGTTGACGATATTGACACTTCAATGTCAATGGCGCAGCTCTCGCAACCGGAAGCGAGTCGCTCTGCTGTTGAAGCTGTTGAAAAAAAATCGGTCAATCCGGCTATCGAGGATCTGGTTAAGGAAGGGCAGACCATTCTGGTACAGATCGCAAAGGAACCCATCGGTTCCAAGGGTGCCCGTCTGACCTGCCATATCACTCTGCCCTGCCGCAATCTGGTCTTTATGCCGTTAACAGATCATATCGGCATTTCCCGCAAGATAGAGGATGAGTATATTCGGGAAGAGCTGCGGCAAAAGATTGAGCAGCTGCGCCCGGAAGGCACCGGTTTTATTGTCCGCACTGTTGCCGAGAACGTCACAAAAGCCGAAATTGAAGCGGATATGGAGTTTCTTCTGCTGCTTTGGGATGATATTCGATCCAATGCACAGCGGGCAACAGCACCCCGCCTGATCTATCAGGATCTGGACCTGGTACTGAGAGCGGTGCGGGATCTCTTCACGGACAGCGTCAATGAGCTTGTTGTCGATTCCAGGAGCATGCATGAACGGCTTCTCAATTTCGTGGTTACCTTCGCCCCGAAATTAAAAAGCAGAATTGTCTTTTATGACAGTGAAGTGCCTATTTTTGACGCCTACGGCATTGAAGTGGATGTTGCCCGTGCTATTGACAAAAAAGTTTGGTTGCGCTCAGGTGGATACCTTATTATTGAAACCACGGAAGCTTTGACGGTGGTGGATGTGAATACCGGGCGTTATGTGGGCAAAAATGACCTGAACGAGACTATTTACAAAACCAATATGGAGGCGGTGAAAGAGATATCCTATCAGCTGAGGCTCCGTAATATCGGGGGAATCATTATTATTGATTTTATCGATATGGAAACGGAGCAGCATCGGGAAGAACTCTATAATGCCTTTCTGAAAGCCATGAGCAAGGACAAAAACCGCGTCAACATCCTCAAGGTCTCGGAGTTCGGTCTGGTACAGATGACCCGAAAGCGTTCCAGTGAAAGTCTGTCCCAACTCATGTGCGAACCCTGCTTTTATTGCGGCGGAGAAGGTATTGTCAAATCACGACAAACCATCTGTTATGAAATTTTTCGCAAAATCTACCGAGACAACCGCAAGGCCGGCGGAAAACATGTAACCGTCAAGGTGCATCCGCATATCGCCGACACACTGTCTCAGGACGAAGCGCATCATCTCCGACATCTCGAAAAAACCACGGGAAAAGAGATCACAGTGTCCCCGGTGTACAATCTTCATGTTCACCGGTACGAGGTTGTCTGGGACGATTAACCTCTTCAAACAATCATATAGAAAAACACATAATCCTCAATTATCTTACCTGTTACCATGAACTCGAGAAACAGACGCAGATTAGGTGCCTCCTCCCGTTCCGCAACCAAAAAATGGCTGGGACGCAACGTCCTCATAGTTTTCATCCTGCTCCTTGTTCTTGCCGGTGCCGCAGTCGGGTTTATCCTTTTTGAGACGGAAAAACCGCAGGTCACGCTGGACAAAGACCCCCTCTTTCTCGGAAGCCCGCTGGAAGTACAACTTCAAGCATCTGATCGTAAAAGCGGCATTCAGCAGGTAGCCATTGTCCTCCGGCAAAACGAAAAAGAATTTCAGCTGTTCAAGAAAAGTTTTCCCCGCCGGGCGTGGCTCTCAAAGGCCGGGGCCGGAGAAATACAGGAAACCCTCACTCTGGATGTTCAGCAGGCAGGAGCAAAAGAAGGCGAGGCAAAGCTCACGGTTTCCGTCCATGATTTCTCTCTGAACGGTGACTTGCAAGGCAATGCGACCATTCATGTTTTTCCCGTGACTATTGACACCAAGCCGCCCAGGGTTCATATTGAACATGCGCAGCAATATATTATGCCGGGCGGAAGCGGCATTGTTGTCTACAGCATCTCCGAACCCTCGGAGCGACACGGGGTCATGCTTGATGATGCTTTTTTTCAAGGATATCCTCTGCCGGACGGCAAGAAAAGATTTATCGCCTACATCGCTCTCCCTTGGAACTCCGATAAGCCGGAGCAAATGCAAGTTGTTGCAGAAGATCAGGCCGGCAATGAGGGGAACAGCACTTTTTCTATACGATTTAAACCGGCCAAGGACAAGAAAGATCGAATTAATATCTCAGACGGTTTTCTCAATAAAAAAATCCCGGAATTTCAAGAAAGCTACCCGGAACTCACCGGAACAAATCTGGAAAAATATCTCTTTGTCAATAATACTGTCCGCATTCGCAATGCGGAAAAAATTGCCGCTCTCAGCAGCAACACGGCAAGTGAACAGCTGTGGCAGGATCGTTTTCTTAGGATGCCGGGAGCCGGCAGGGCCGGTTTTGCCGATCAGCGGACCTATTATTACCAGGGAGAGGCGATTGATCACCAGACCCATCTCGGCATGGATATTGCCTCAACAGCCCGGGTTACTGTCGAAGCGGCGAACAGGGGCAAGGTTGTTTTTGCCGACTATCTTGGAATCTACGGGAACATGGTCATGATTGATCACGGCCAGGGCCTGACCAGCCTGTATTCTCACCTCAGCCGCATTGCTGTTGAACCGGGACAATTAGTGGAAAAAGGAGAGATCATCGGCCATTCCGGAACCACCGGAATGGCCGGGGGCGACCATCTCCACTTCTCCATGCTGGTGCACGGCATTTTTGTTACCCCGATTGAATGGTGGGATCAACATTGGATTGACGTCAACATTAATAATGTTATTCAATAATCCTTTAACCTGTACTCTTCAACAGGCACCTGATCAAAAAATATGCAGCGCAAAGGCATTCCACTTCTCCTGTACAGCTATCTGGCAACTGAACTGCTTGCTCCGTTCTTTGCCAGTTTTCTTATTCTGTACGGGGTCTTTTTTCTGATCCGACTCATTCCGCTGCTGGAAATTGTCCTTGAACTCGGGATCAATTTCCCCGATTTCATCCGTCTTTTCTCCTACATCTTCCCCCACATGCTGCTCTATGTTATTCCTATGGCCAGCATGGCCGGAGTTATTATCGGTTTTACCCGCTTAACTAACGAACGGGAAATTCTCGCCCTCAAAGCCTGCGGTATCAGCCTGCGCCAGATGCTCCCCCCGGTTATCATTGTCTCGGCATTCATCGCCGCCCTGACAGGCTATTTCTCGGTCCGCCTTATTCCGGCCGGTGAGATTGCCATGCACCAACTCATGTTTCAGTTGGCCAAGGAGAAAATAGACAGCGGAATTAAGGAGAAAAAATTTACCGAGGCCCTTGGTGATCTGGTCGTTTTGTCGATGATATTGATGAAAAGGAACACTGGAACGGGGTCTATGTTTCGGATATGCGCGGTCGAGAGCAGCCGATCATCATCATGGCTAAAAAAGGCCGTATGAAGGCAAATATCAACACCATGTCCGTAACCATTGTATTGGACAACGGCACCCTGCATAATACCGACGGGTTGGACAGCCAGATTGTTCGCTTCAAGCGGTATCAGCTCCATATCCCCTTAAAACCGCCCACCCGCATTGACGGGGATGACGTCACCAAGCTGAGTCGAGGCAGCATGTCGCAGGAACAGCTTCTTGCCGCCGCCCGTAAATACGGTGTTGATACTAAGGCAGGCCTTATTTATCTGACGGAATACCATCATCGCCTGTCCCTGCCGGTGGGGTGTCTGATCCTCAGTCTGCTTGGCCTGCCCCTGGGCCTGCAGGCCGGGCCGGGAAGAAAAGCGGTCGGCATCCCCCTGGGACTGGGATTTTTCGTTTTCTATTATGTTGTTTTTACTTTATTCAGGGTAATGGCGGAAGATATGGTACTGCCTCTCCTTGCAGGCATGTGGTTGCCCAATATTATCTTTGCGGTCATAACCGGGATTATTTTCTGGCGAGTTGAGCAGGAGCGACCGATCTTCTCTGAACGCCTGACCATTTGGCTTGAGTCCGTTTTTGACACTCTCTTTTTTGCTCCGCTTAAACGACTTTTCAATCTGTTCAGCCGGTTATTGAGCAAAAGGCAAAACGGCGGCAGCAAGAAGAAAGAAGAAGAACCGGTCCGGGAAGGGATGCTCGTTCACGCGGACGCAAAAGAACGGCTCTTTCATCTGCCGGGCTGCGAACAGTATCATTGCGAGAACTGTACGCTTCAGTTCAACAGTACCTTTGTTGCCTGCGAAGCCGGGTTTAAACCGTGTCCGTACTGCGAGACACAGCTTGAAAAATACGATACCTGAAAAATGGCCAAGACAACCCTCCAATACACACTGAGACTCTCGGTCACCGGTTTGCTGCTCTTTCTCATTTTTCGCAGTATTCATCCTGAAGAGATGCTTGAGGCGGTGACCGCAATTTCTCCGGGGTATCTTTTGTTAGCCCTGTTCGCTCAACTTGCCTGTCTCACTGTGGCCGCATATCGATGGCAGCTGATTGTAGGTCGACTCGGCTTTAAGGCTCCTTTCTCGTTTTACCTGGGCAGTTATTTTAAAGGAGCCTTTTTTAATCAAGGGCTTCCCACCAGTATAGGCGGGGACGGTGTGCGCATCTATGACTGCGTAAAAGTGACCGGTTCTGCTGAAGATGCCTTTTACGGGGTATTTATTGATCGTGTCATAGGGTTGGCAGGGCTGCTGCTGCTTAATATCGCTGCCTTGCTTTTGAACCGTACCCTGTTGCCCACGCACATTTATTACCCTCTTTTACTTATCCTCATCGCTTTGGCAACCGGCCTGCTTCTCCTTTTTTTTCTGCGTAAATTTTCTTTTTTTACTGTCGGTAAGTACCTCGGTTTTCTCGGTCGGCTCTCTGAACGTTATTTTCAAGTCTACTCCTCTCTCCCCGCTCTCACCAGCCAGCTCGGCCTTTCCGTTTTGATTCACCTGCTCTCTATGAGCACCTTTTTTTTCTCCTC
>MTKS01000112.1 GCA_004028495.1 Candidatus Electrothrix marina | reverse complement strand
TTTTTTTGGTCACCTACTTACGAGTTCGTGACTCACGAGTTCCTGATGAGCTTGGTTTGCCATCTTTGCCGTGATCGAACTCTTGCAGGATTCGTTTAATTCAAGCAGTCGCAGAACACCCACTGTCAGATTCCGAATTGCTTTTTTTTTCTTTCCAGTTAGGATGGGGCCAAGTTATCAACATTCACTGCCTTGATCCGTCGTACCAAGGCATTTCAAAACTGATTTTAATTTTATACTATGAAAAATACAGACTGGAAAAAAAAAGGTGATGCCGTGTTTGCAGGGACCTACAGCCGATTTCCGGCAGCTATGGTGCGGGGTGAGGGATGCAGGCTCCGGGATGCGGACGGCAGGGAATATTTAGATTTTTTAGCAGGCATTGCGGTCTGTTCTCTGGGGCATTGCCATCCGGCGGTCACTGAGGCGATCTGTAGCCAGGCCAAAAAGCTCATGCATGTGTCCAACCTGTTTTACACTGAGCCGCAAACCGAACTGGCGGAATTGCTCACAGCCAACAGTTTTGCTGACCGGGTCTTTATGGCCAACTCCGGTGCCGAGGCCAATGAGGCGGCAATCAAGTTGGCCCGGATCCATAGCGGCAAGGGGCGTTTTGAAATAATTTCCCTGTCCGGTTCCTTTCACGGACGGACCCTGGCCACAGTCGCGGCAACGGGACAGCCTAAATTTCATCAAGGTTTCGAACCCATGCCTGCCGGGTTTGTCCATGCTGATTTCGGTGATTCCGAGGAACTGGAGAAGTTGATCAATCCGACAACCTGTGCCATCCTCTGTGAGCCGCTTCAGGGCGAAAGCGGGGTTCGTCCCCTAACGCCGGAATATTTACAAAAAATACGAAGCCTTTGCGATAAATATAACCTGCTCCTTATCTTTGATGAGGTACAGACCGGAATGGGGCGGACCGGCAGCCTGTTCGCCTATGAGCAGCTCGGGGTTACCCCGGATATCATGACCCTGGCCAAGGCTCTGGGCAACGGTCTTCCTGTGGGGGCCATGCTGACTCGATCTGAAATAGCGGCCTCCTTTACGGTGGGTACCCATGCCTCCACATTCGGCGGTAATCCGGTGGCCGCAGCAGCCGGGGTTGCGGTGATGAAGACCATGCTGGCTGACGGTTTTCTTGAGGATGTCCGAGAACGAAGCGCATATTTTATCCAACGCCTGGAAGAGGTCGCGGCAAAATTTCCGCAGCTTGCCAGCGGTGTTCGTGGCAGCGGTATGCTTCTTGCCTTGGTGCTGACGGAAAAGGGCATTGAGCACGGGACGGATATCGTTCAACAGCTGTTTGAGCGGGGCTGCCTGATCAACTTTGCCGGGATGCGGGTGCTGCGTTTTATTCCGCCGCTGACTGTCAGTCGGGAGGATATTGATCAATTAATTAATGAGTTATCTGAAGTGTTGGGAGAAGTTGGGTAAAACAATAGTGGACCAGAGAAGAGCGGGCTTCAAGCTGCAACAAAAAAGCTGCCCAAAGCACCCGGGCAATTTACCCGACTAAAATGAGGCGTTCGCCTTATTGCAAGGGCAGGCTCGACATGCTTTAGTAAGGACATAATCAATTGCGGCCAAAAAATACAGGACAGCGTAGACAGCACCAATCGACCGAAAGGAGTTTCACATGCAAGCCCGACAGACAACCAGCAAAGCGTATGACTGCCCTCTGACCCAAAAGCACGTACAGGTACAGCTCAAGAACAATGCACAAGCTGTTTCCAGAGAACCTGAGGTCTGCTCAAACATCGGTGAATGCGGCTGCGGCGTTGTCAAAATTATCTACGGCATGAGCTACACAGTTGATTGGAAAAAATGTTGTCTCTATTCGACCATTAAAAAGCAGACCGGCCGCCTTGAAAATTAGATTGGTTAAACGCGGCATTCTCCCTTATTATACAGAGTAATCGGAACTGATCAGAGAAAAATCAGTCCCGTCTCCCAAGCTTCCTCTGCGGCGGCCGTGTCTCCTCATCTCACGGTCGCCGCTCCTTTTTCCCGTCCGGTACTCTTCTATAATTTTCCCTTTTTACATCCCGGCGGGTGCAGCATTGCGTGCGAGTTCTTTTTTCAAAGGCTCATTCGACGGCTTTCTTGGGTGCTGCTTTTCCAAGCATCTGGGGAGAGCCCCCTCATTCCTCCGGTTCTTGGTCTTCGTCACTGAGATTGAACACAAGCCCTGTCTGCTGCTTGCAGGCTTCAATGGCATCCTGTATCCTGTCTTCAAAATACTGGTCATCTGAAAAATCCAGGCTTTCTTGCAGATTCATAAGATGGGGAACCAAATCAGGATCTGCCAGTTCTTCAGCCGCCTCAATACTTAATATGCTGACATCATGCAAGGTCCATTCCTTGATCAGCTCAGCAAAAACCCGTACATCTTTTCGCCGGGCTAAACCAATCAAGGCCTCACCGCGAATTTCCACCTCAGGATCCTGCAAGCCTGCGGCCAAGGCCTCGCGGATATCCGTACCATCCATATCGATCTGATCGGCAAGAGCAAACATGGCCCAATTGCGGACATCGTTATCATCATCGCGACTCAGCTGAATCAGGGCAGCAATGGCCTGCTCATCATCATGACAACTGAGCCCAAAGGTGACTCCAAAGCGGACCAGCGGATCTTCATGGAGAGCCAGCTCCACCAGCGGAGGAATTGCCCGCGCATCATTACGATGCCCTAAGCTGATTGCCGCATAATGGATGACATTATGATCAGGGTCGCTGAGCAGATTAATCAGCAGCTCAACCGATTCCTCGTGGAACGACCTTTTATCCCAACCAAGCTGGGCAAGAATATCAGCACCGACAGCGCGATCTTCAGGGTTCTTACTCTTTGTCAGCTGCCTGCCAAGCTCAAACTCCTTCCATCCTCCTCGGAAATGAAGAATACCTATGGCCTCACGGGTATCATCTTCAGCATTCATCTCCTGGCGATGGGCTTCAACCAATTCCTCTGAACTTCTCGGGTCTGCTGCATACTTCTTTGATGTATCTTGCATTATTTTTCACAGGGAGTTGAAAACATTATGGTCTGCCGACAGATGCGTTGGGCTCCGCTTGGAAACATGAGGCGAAACGGGTGACAACGAAGAAGGGCATTCAGATTCCAGCTAAGGAAATTTTAACCATGTTGATTTTAAAAAGGCAAACAAGAAGTATTTTCTTCTCGAAAACTTAATAGAAAAATGGACTGCCCGGAGAAAAGGTCGGGCGGCGTGCTGAACAAGGCGGGGAAGGGAAAGCAAGCAGGATGCCCAGAGGAGGAAGAGGACATCCCGCTCGCTGTTATGCTAATCTGCTGCCTTACTCTTGGTTGACCTCAACTTTCAAGAGCTTATCACCGACCTTGAGGGCAGCACCCACCTTGACGCTGATCGTCTTCACGGTACCGGCAACTTCTGAAACAACCGGGGTCTGCATCTTCATGGCTTCGAGAACCATGACCTGCTCACCTTTTGCAATTTCCTGCCCTTCTTTCACATTAATCGCACTGACATTACCGGCAAAAGGAGCCCGGATGTCGCCGACGCCAGCCAACTCGACAATCTCTTCTTTAGACAGAGTCGCCACAACCTGGGTACCTGCCACAGCCTCCGGCTCAAAAACATAGACCCGCTCATGGTGATCCACGTTCATGTAGACATTGGTCTCGCCGTCGTCATTTTTCTGAACCGGGCCGACCTCCAACATATGTTCCTTGCCGGAGTGATCCTTAAAGGTGATGCTCTCACCCAAATCAAAACCGCCTTGGCGGAGGAAAATAGACGGGGGCAGCACATAGGATTTACCGAATTCTTCTTCGAACTTAAAGAAGTTGACCGCATCGTTGGGATGCTGGAGATAGGTGACCAGCTGTTGTTCTGTGGGTTCACAACCCAGGCGTTCGGTCAGGGTCTCGCGCTCCTGCTCAATATCCATGTCTTCGATATCATCAATCCCGCCTTCTTTCTCAAGAATGGTCTTCCAATCCGGTCCAAAGACCTTTTCAAAAATCCATTCATCTGGCTGATAAAAGGGGAAAGGTCCGTACTTACCAAGGAGGAGATTCTTCAGGTCTCCGGACGGTGATTCATAGCGTCCGTTCTCGACATTGGAAACCGCTGTTGTCCAGAGGATCTGGGAACCGGGGGTTACACTCCAGTAATTACCCAATTCCTTCTGGACCTTGGGCAATTCCTTGTGAAGGATGTCCGGCATCTTATCCAGGAAACCGCCTTTCACAGCCTGCTCCAGGCTGGATCCCATCGCGCCGCCGGGCAGTTTGTGGATCTGGACCGTAGGCTGGAACCCCTTGATCTGGGATTCAAACTGGGCATAATGCTGACGCTCGTCCCGGATAATATCCGAAGACTCGATGACTGCTTCTTCATCAATGCCCACAGCGGTCTTACCCAGGTCTTTCAAGGTCTGGATAACGGTTAGGATGGGCGGAGGTCCGTAGAAACCGGTAAAGGCATGATCAGAGGCATCAACGATCTTGGCCCCGTTCATGACCGCTTCGACAATGCGGCCCACGTCATTACCGTCGGTGTTATGGCCGTGGTAATGAATAATGATATCCGGATAAGCCTGCTTGATGGCATCCACCAGCTCACCTATGCGGCGCGGAGTACCCAGTCCACCGTGGTTCTTGATGCAGAGGGTGATTTCCTCGCCAGTAACGTCCAAGATATCCTGGACCTTGTTGACATAGTACTCATTGGTATGCTCCGGTCCGGTGGAGAAACAGATGCAGGGCTCGTTGATCTTACCCGCCTTGGCCACTTCCTCAAAAACGGCCTGCATGTTAGGAATATGGTTCATGAAATCAAAAGTCCGCCAAACATCAACGTACTTGGCAAACTCACGAACCGTGAAGCGGATTACATTCTGCGGGTACGGACGGTAGCCGAACAGGTTCACACCCCGACAGAGGGTCTGGAACATGGTGTCGGGCATGGCCTCGCGCAATAATTCCAGCTTGAGGAAAGGATCTACCTGCTTGCGGAGAATGTCCACATGCACTGACGCACCACCGGTGATCTCCAATGAAAAATATCCGGCTGCCTCTCTGGCTTTGGCAGCCATCAAGTCGGTATGCAATAAGATGCGGTTTTTATAATCGGACTGGGACATATCCCGAGCCGTATTGGTGATATAATAGCCGTCAGCCTCACGCAATGCCTTGAGCACTGCCGCTGTCTCCATATCCTGGGTAATTCGTGTCATAACTCTGTATCCGTAAAATGTTCTTGATTATCCGGTCGCCCTTTTTCCGCCTCTTCCTGTCCGTCAGTACTGTAGGGGCGAATCTATGTGTTCGCCCTTTCATGCCGGGCAGACACGCAGGTCGCCCCTACAGCGGGATCTTCTTTTTCTGGAAATCCCTTACGCGGCATAGGTATTTTCACCTTTTTGATGAATCTCGGCGATCAGACGGGCCAGCTTATTGACTTCACTGGCATCCTCTTCGTAATCCAGCAAACCGTCATGGGTATCGAGAAACGAGGTATCAAAATGACCTTCCTGGAAATCAGGTTCCTGCAGCAGACGGAGAAAAAAAGGAATGGTCGTCTTGGGACCGCTGATAACAAAGTTATTCAGGCAGCGTCTGAGCCGATCCACGGTCTCGTGCCAGGACCAACCGAACACGGTCAGCTTGACCAGTAAGGAATCATAGACCTGAGGAATGGTGAAGCCCTGGTAACAGAAGCCGTCCAGACGAACACCGTAGCCGCCCGGTGAACGGTAGACTCGCACTGTCTTGCCGCCTTCAGGCATGAAGTTGTTCTTGGGGTCTTCAGCATTGATTCGCAGCTCCACGGCATGACCGCGCAACTGCACCTCGTCCTGACTGAAGAGCAGCTCTTTACCCAAGGCCAGCTTGATCTGAGTCCGGACAATATCAATACCGGTGATCATCTCGGAGACAGTGTGCTCCACCTGAAGACGGGTGTTGATCTCCATGAAGTAATAACTGCCGTCGCTATCAAAGAGGAACTCTACTGTGCC
>MTKS01000111.1 GCA_004028495.1 Candidatus Electrothrix marina | reverse complement strand
TTGTTGTGTATAAACGGTATCATTGTCAAAGGAGGCCTGAAGCTGCAAAGGGCCGGACAGGGCTGTCCCGGCAAAGAGCAGGCTCAGCAGGGTTGCCAGCAGCGGTACCGTACGAACCGGGTTCAGGGTGTTCTGAAAAAAACAACGGTTTGATTTTATGCGCCTTTTCATAGGAATCCTCCTTTGTTATTGAGGTTTTTTTCTTTATTTTTTTGATTACTACCCGGCGCGTTGCACCGGACTGATAGATATTGTCCCTTCAGGACAGGCGGGCCGATTTCCTCTACCCCAAAGGGGGAACATCTATTGAGCACAGAGTAACACTCTGATTCAATCAGTCAGGCCATAATAACCTCGGGCAGAGGATAACCCGGATCGCGCCCGCCCCAGTTCAGCTTATTGCGGAGGATATCGAAATACCCCTTATGCGGAGAACTGATCAAACGCAGCGGTTTGGCTGCCGCTTCAACAGAAAGAAAATCATTGGCCCGCATGGTCCAACCGAGGCGACCGTCCACCATGATCTTGACATCGGTGGAGGGCGGGGCCAGCTGGGCCGTCACCCGGGTTCGAGGGGAAAGGAGAACAGGTCGGGATTCGAGCATAAAAGGACAGATCGGGGTCACTAAGAGGGTACGGAGTTCGGCATGGGCGATAGGGCCGCCTGCGGAGAGATTATAGGCCGTGGAACCGGTGGGTGTGGAAATAATCAGGCCGTCCGCCTTATAGGTGGTGATGTATTCCCGATCTGCCCAGCAGCCCAGCCGCATCATCGGTTCTGTGCTGCCCTTAACAATCACCACCTCGTTGAGGGCGAACATGGGCGGCCCGGCAGACTCACCGTGTTCATTCAGCAACTCGGCTCGGAGCATCATCCGCTCCTCAATGGCGACCCCGCTGTTGAGGATCTCCTCAAGGGCCTGATACATCTCCTCGGCAGCCACCTCGGTCAAAAACCGAGATTACCGAGATTGATGCCGACCACCGGGATGCCGTGTCGCGCAGCCTGATCCGCCACATGCAGCAGGGTGCCGTCGCCGCCCAGAATGGTCAGCATGTCCATTGCCGGATCAATCCGATCCAATTCCGCCTTGATTGAGTGCTTTCGGTACCAGTCGGCCAGCTCTCGGCCCACCCGAAGTACCTCAGGGGAATCCTTGCGGGTGATGATCCCGGCATAGCGAATATGCATATTATGTCTATCCGACGTGGTCCGCAGTGCTGATCGATTATTGCCCCAAGGCTCTGGAACGCTCTGTTGCCGCTTCCACAGCGGTCATAACGGTGCCTCGCAGGCACCCTTCTTCCAAAACCTGAATCCCGGTAATGGTTGTTCCGCCCGGCGAGGTCACCCTGCCCTTGAGCACGGCTGCCGGTTCCCGGGTTTCCATGGCCAGCTTGGCGGAACCGTACAGAGTCTGGAGCGCCAACTGCTCCGCTATCGGACGCGGAAGTCCGGCCAACACTCCACCGTCGACCAGAGCCTCAAGAAAGGTGAACACATAGCCCGGCCCGGACCCGCTCAGCCCGGTGACGGCGTCAAGGAGATTCTCCGGCACTTCGATGCAGGTGCCCACAGCGGAAAAAATCTGTTGGGCAATCTCCATATCCTCCTGCCGGATATTCTGATTACCGCTCATGGCCGAAGCACCGGCCAGCACTAAGGCCGGGGTATTGGGCATCACCCTGATAATACGCATATTCCCTCCGACCACTTTCTCTATACAGGAAAGCGGGATACCGGCGGCAATGGAAATAAGCAGATGGTCGTTCGTGAGATGGGCGCAGTACTGACGGAGAACCGGTTCCATAATTTGCGGCTTTACCGCCAAAATAATGACACCACTTTTCTCAGTAACCTCGGCTGCTGTTTCCACCGCCTTGACCTGATAGGTACTTCCCAGGTACTCACGCCGCCGGGCCATGGGCTCGGCAACTGTCATATTTTCCGCCTTTGTCAACCCTGATTCTATCATACCGCGAATCAGGGCCTCCCCCATCTGACCACCGCCGATCATGCCTACAGATAATGTTTCCTTCATGGTTTTTCCTCGTTTTTCTTATAGATAATCTTATAGATAAAGAACAATAAACCGTCCTCCCCGGGGAGGGCGAGGTGTCGAACTGAAATATTTCCCCCTGCTTTCTCAACTATGCAATAAACAACAGGAGCATCCCCGAATCGTCGCAGTATTTTTTCGTTATCATACCAGCATGTGAAAAAAAATCATCTCTCAATTGCAGGGACTCATGAAGAATGATGAAGAACGTCAAAAAAGTTCACCTTGAAGAAAAAAGCAAACTTGTTATAATTCAAAAGGTAATTATATTGTACGCTCTCAAATTCATGGCGGATTATCGGAAAATAAGGCGGTCAGCTACAGCAGCCGCTTATTTTGTTCCGCACAGATAATCCCTCGATATGCTCAACACTCCTTCCCGTTATTCAGCAGGAGGGAAGGGTTCGCCAGCCAGTCAACTCATAGGAGAAACATGAAAAAAGTTCGTAAAGCCGTTATTCCTGTTGCCGGGCTCGGCACCAGATTTCTGCCGGCAACCAAGGCCATCCCCAAAGAGATGCTGACCATAGTTGATCGTCCGACAATCCAGTATATTGTCGAAGAGGTGGTGGCTTCCGGGATTGAAGAGGTGATCCTGATTACCTCGGCAGGAAAGTCGGCTATTGAAAATCATTTTGATTATAATTATGAGCTGGATACGATCCTTCGACAAAAAAACAAACATGAATTACGGGAGGAACTGGCCCGCACCTCCGGCCTGATTGACGTTGTTTCGGTGCGACAGAAGGAACCGCTCGGTTTGGGTCATGCCATCTGGATGGCCCGCAAGGTGATCGGAGACGAACCGTTTCTGGTCCTGTTGGGAGATGACCTTGTTCGCAGCCGAATTCCCTGTTGCCGACAAATGATCGACCTCTACGAGAAGGTCAACGAGTCTATTGTCGCGATCCAGCGCGTTCCCATGGACCAGACCCATCAATACGGTATTGTCGAAGGGGAGAAAACTGATTTTGAACGCACCGTCAAGGTGAAGCGGATGGTGGAAAAACCCGCTCCGGGCACCTCCAACTCCGACATGGCCATTATCGGTCGTTATCTCCTGATGCCGGAAATCTTCGAGGCCCTCGGCAAAACAACCCCGGGACATGGCGGCGAGATCCAGCTGACTGATGCTCTCCAGTCTCTTGCTGACCAGCGCGGCATGTATGCCTATGAGTTTAAAGGGAAACGGTATGATGCCGGGGATAAACTAGGCTATCTCAAGGCCATCATTGATATCGCCCTGGATCATCCGACTCTTGGCGAACCTCTGCGCGACCACCTTAAGTCCGTCTGTGACGGCAAAAACTGCTTACAATAATATTCAATATTTCGGCGACAGCCGCTATGATCGTCTATGAAGTTGCTGTTGCCGCCCCTTTTTTCGGCAGCCTGACCTACGCTCAACCGGTTGATATCACGGTTCCCTTACCCCTCGGCCTTAGGGTCTTGGTTCCCCTGCGAAATCGCTCTGTCACCGGTTATATCCTGTCTTCTTCAAGCTCTTCTCCTGATCTCCCTTATCAGATTAAGCCCGTTCTTGAACGACTTGATCTTGCGCCCCTTTTTCCGGAACAGCTTATACCTTTTTTCCGTTGGCTTGCCGACTATTACCATTATCCGCTGGGCGAGGTCATTCAAACCGCCCTGCCATCGGGTCTCCGGGCCGGTTCCGGCCACGAAATCATTCTGACCGAGGCCGGTCACCGGCAACTGCCGGCGGCACTGGACACCCTGAAAAACCGGACCGTCTGGATGGACCAGCTCCTGGCCAAAGAAAAACTCTTCCCCGGAACAGTAAAGACCATCCGCAGGAAAGCGGCCATGCAAACCCTGCTACGAACATGGCAGGATGCGGGATGGATCGATATCAACGAGGTGATCCTCAGCCCCAAGGTCAAGGAAAAAACCGAAACCGTGGTCAGGTTGAATACTGCGATTCAGGAAATCCTTGCCCGCTACCAGACAGAAACAAAGGAGAATCAGGAGGAAAATGCTGTTGCCCCGGCTGCTCTCCGGGAAGGACTGAAAAAATCCGAGCTGAAAACTTTGGACCTGTTTTTCCGTCATTGCAAGGGGCATCCTCTCCTGCCTCGTGCCCAGCTGACTCGACAATATCCCGGAGCAGGCCAAGCCCTGCACAGTCTTGCAAAAGCCGGCCTGATCACCCTTGAAGAACAACGGGTGTATCGAGACCCTTTCGGCAAAGTGCCGCCTTTTTTTCCGAAACCGGAAATCCTGACCACGGAACAGAATCAGGTTGTCGGAACGATAAAGGTTGCGCTCGATACCGGCGGTTTTCACCCCTTTCTCCTGCACGGTGTGACCGGATGCGGAAAAACCGAGGTCTATCTGCGGGCGACAGAACATTGTCTGGCCTGTAAAAAATCCGTGTTGGTCCTGGTGCCGGAAATAGCCCTTTCCTCCCAGCTGGAAGGACATTTTTATTCCCGTTTCGGCGATACCCTGGCCATCCTGCACAGCGGCATCTCAATCGGTGAGCGATTTGATCAATGGCAGCGGGTTCTTCAGGGCAAAATACGTATTGTTATCGGAGCCCGTTCCGCTGTCTTTGCCCCGCTTGCCAAGCCCGGTTTGGTGATCGTTGATGAAGAACATGAACCCGCCTATAAGCAGGACGACGGGCTGCGCTATAACGGACGGGATATGGCCGTGTTACGGGCAAAGTTTGCCGACTGTCCGGTTCTGCTTGCCTCGGCGACCCCCTCTGTGACCAGTTTTTATCATGCTGAACAGGGGAAGTATCGCCTCCTCACCATGACCAAACGGATACATGATCAGGTTATGCCCGAGGTCACCGTTATTGATCTTCGGGAAAAGCAGCGGGAGCGAAAAAACGCTTTTTTCTCTCAGCAGCTGTTCATTGCCTTACAGGAAAACCTGGAGAACCGGCAACAGAGCCTGCTCTTTGTCAATCGCCGAGGCTATGCCGCTTTCATGCTCTGCCGGGACTGCGGCTACATTATTCAGTGTCACCACTGCAAGGTCTCTCTCACCCATCATCAGAGTGATAATCGTCTACTCTGCCATTACTGCGGCTATTCAACAACCCCGAATCTCGTCTGTCCGGATTGCGGTTCCGGCTCGGTTGTCGGCCTGGGCGTGGGGTCGGAACGGATTGAGCAGGAGGTGCGCCGACTCTTTCCTGCTGCCGGTGTTGCCCGCCTGGACAGCGACACGACAAAGGATCGTAAGGAGTATTTGCGTATTTTAGATCAGGTACGCAATCATGAAGTAGATATTTTGGTCGGTACGCAGATGGTGGCCAAAGGACTCCATTTTCCGGCAATGACCTTGGTGGGCATTATATGGGCGGACAGCGGGCTCGGAATTCCGGATTATAAGGCGGCGGAGCGTTCCTATCAGCTCCTTGCTCAGGTCAGCGGCAGAGCGGGACGGGGCGAGCATTCCGGCAGGGTTATTGTTCAGACCCATCAGCCGCAACATTATGTCATCGAATTTGCCCGCTCCCATGCATACAAGAAGCTGTATAAGCAGGAAATAGAATTTCGGGACGCTCTTTCCTATCCGCCGTTCGGCAGGCTGATAAACATCAGATTCAGCGGCGAAAAAGAAGAAAATGTGGCAATAACTGCTCGACAAACAGCTGTTTTCCTCCGCAACCTCAAAGAAAAAGCCGTGGATATTATGGGGCCGGTTCCGGCACCCTTATCTATGATAAAAAAACGTTTTCGCTGGCAGTTACTGCTCAAAAGCCGTGAGCCGGAAAGGCTGCATCGGCTCTGCGATTTGGTTATGACGGAGAAAAAACAAATTTGCCGAACGGGCGTAAGGATGAGTATTGATGTGGATCCGGAAAATATGATGTGACGGGCACAAAGAAGAGAGAAGAGAAATGAAAAAAAGAAACACCCCGAAACGGGGTGCCCTGTCCAACTATAAAAATACCCCGGCAGGAAAAAAAAGGAGGAGTAAACCTGCCGAGGTAT
>MTKS01000110.1 GCA_004028495.1 Candidatus Electrothrix marina | reverse complement strand
GCTCAAAGCAGCAGCGATTAAATCCGGCCCCTCCATAACCCCATGCTGCCAAACCCAGGCCTCCATGCGGGCAGGAAAAAGCTCCGCCCCCAGTTGCAGACGAATTGCCCGCAACAGGCGGGGTTCAATGCGAGGACAGATGGAAAGATGGGCCAGCAGGAGCTGACCACGTTCCTCCAGCTCTTCCAGAAAAAGCTCCTGCGGGGCCGGATGTTCCCAGCTGAGCAGCTGGTAGCGGTCCGCAAGGGATTCCGGGCATTGCGAAGGACCGCAGGGCAACAAAGCCAAGGGGACAATACCTTGATTACGCAGCTGTTCGCCAAGGGCTGTCCAAAATTCCCTTGCCCGCCCGCCGTCCTCGGCCAAACAACCCAAATCGCCAAGCACCAACACCTGATCACCTGGCTGAGGATGGAAATCAACAACCCGCCCGTCGGCCTGAAACACCTGGGGCAGGGCAAGACATTCGCTGTATATTGCCGGAAAAAATCCCGTTTCCGGGTAGAGCCTGCCAAGATGGGACTGGAGCCATGCCTGATCCCGGACATAGGGGGCCAGATAATCACTCCGATCCTCAATAACGTACAGGCTTGCACCCCAGCCGGGACGATGGAGCCTGGGCAGCTCGCTGAGGATTTCTGCCTGACTCAATCGGTCGATAATCTGGGGAATATCAGGGGAGCGGGATGGACGATGCTCGGATAAGGCGGCTCGCAGGTGGGGCACAAGGTCGTTGAACTGGGCAAGGTACTGATACGGGGGCGGCGGTTTTGGGATTCTGCTGGGAAATGCTGCCGCAACCTGTCCGCTGGTTTCGGATGGGGTTGCGATTTCCTCTCGGCTGAATTCCTGAGGCTGCCAAAAGGGAACCGGGAGAAGGGGCTTCGAAGTGAAGGGCCGCTCTGGTTCCTCATCCCGGTGTTCCGTTCTCACCAGATTAACACGACCCCCTACAGACTGACTTGCCTCGTGAATTTTCTTATGCGGCAAAAACCCAAGGGACTCCGCCGTATCCGCAGGCAATTTTCCCCCATAACGGAGAACGGCTCGCAGCAGATCACCCCGGCTGATCTGGCCCCGGCCCATCAGACCAATCTGCTCTTTTGCAGGAGATAAGGACGGGCCATATCCAGCAGCTGATCAGGAGAAAACTCGCCGCCCGCCTGTTCCTCAACGGCCCGCAACAGATCCAGGTATTCCGCCTGCCCTGGCCTAGGTGGTTTATTGACGGCCTTGCGATCCTCCAACAGCATTTCCGCAGCCTTTTGCAGAATATCTTCAGGCAAAGAGGAGTGGGCCGAACCTCGCTGGACAAGCAGGGTGAGCAAGGCATCTTCCTCTTCAGGAAGCTCCATGCGCAGCACTACGCAACGGCGGACAAAGGCGGCAGGCAGGGTTCGTTCTCGGTTGGTGGTGATGACGATAAAGGGGGGCACCGCACCTTCCCCCACCCGAATCGGCTCAGGCAGGCCGAAAGGATGAAAACTGGACTCGCCCAAGGCCTCCAGTAGACCATTGGGCACATCAATCTCCGCCTTGTCGATCTCATCAATAAGCACCACAACTCCATTGTCCGGGTGCTGGCCGTCTGGCTGGGAAGGCTCCTGGGCCTGTTGTTGTTTCTTCGCCATGCCCCAGTTCATCCCCCACCAGAGCGGGCCGGGCCGGATGAAATTCTTCGGAGCAAGTTGAAGATCACAGGCTTCCTTGTCCCATTTCAAATTCTGGGCCAGCTGGGCTTTAGCTAATCGGGCCACTGCATCAAAATGCCAGAGCAGGTCGCGGGCCTCGGTCTTGGCATCCACGGTGTGGCGGATAAAGGCTCGTTGCAGGGCCACAGCAGCTGCCCTTGCCAGCTGGGTTTTGCCTATGCCTGGTTCACCGGTGAGGAGCAGGGGCCGTCGGCAGGCTAGAGCGGTGTTTATGGCGTTGACGTGTTTTTCCTCAAAGAGGTGAATGATGGTCTTTTGGCAGGCGTTGAGTTGCAGAGGGACTTTGAGGTTTGGGGTGAATTTGATGTAGGTGTTGTTTTTTTGGGTCATAGTTAACTCTGGGTAGTATTTTTCTCTGCCAGAAAGGTCTTTGCTTCAAAAATAATGAGGTTAAGAGTTGTAAGGTTCATGACCCGCTCGCTTTTGTACTCCCTGGAGACATCAAACAGCAGCAGGCCTGGGCACCAGCGGTGCAGCTCGCACAGGGCTGAATGATCCTGTGCATGATCCTCGCAGGACAAACGGACATAATGACTTCCCTGCCTCATTCTCTGAGCCATTTTTAGCTGCCCCATAAAAAATTCTCTCCTATCTTCATCATTATCAGGCAACTCAGAAGAAGAAATCCCGCTTCCTTTACGGATAGCAAAATTTTCCACTTCCTTTTTAACGTCTCCAACAAAGAAAGCGTCTATACCAGGTGCTGTCTTCAGGCGATGATGAACCACTGCATCCACAGCTGCCAAAGATTCATATTTATCCAGGCCAGTATCCTGCTTCGGTGTCAAGTCAAACGGTGAGCAAAGTTCTTTCCCTTGCAGATTAAATTCGGGTTTTCGCTTCTCAGTATTAGCAACCTGACCTTCCACGTCAATCCGTACTGGAATCATAGCCTTTATCGGTATAGGGTGGGCCATTTCATTATCCTTAAATGCCGATATTCCGTTAACTGAACAAACTTCTGCTGTTATGAGGGCAAGCCACACATGGGCAAGCTCATCAAAAGCTGTAATTCCGTTCTCATCTTTCTCGTTGCGCATCAGTCCAAATACTCGGCTAAAGCATTCAACAACATCGCTCTCGCAAGTAGTATACAAAAGATCAGCAAATTCTTTTTGTTGCATGTCACAGGAATTTCCTTTCCCCACATTTTTCTGGAAATCTTTCTTCAGAGCTGTAAACAGCTTTGTTTCTTCCGTCAATATGCTGGTGACAAGTTTACGATATCGTTTCCAACAATAATAATTCCCTGGAGCTTCAATGAAACCGGGAATATCCAGCAATGCAGGCTGATTCGGCCCTTCACCTTTGCTGTCCAAAGCTGCGCTAATGAAAGAGGCGGTAAGGCCGTTTTCCCCTGTGTTAACGGATCGGACAATAGCCACAAATTTGCCTGCGACAAAAACCGCTGAGCCGCTGAAGCCTTGCCAGTACTTTTCCGGTTCAATCGAACAATTGACACTTAGCTGGTCAATATCGACCGTAATCTGTTCCTGATTGAAACTGCCCAATGTGCCGGTTGGATCTTTTCGCCGCTGCTTTCCGTTTTTATTATCAAGGTTGCTTAAAAAGCCGGAACTCTCACATCCTGCTCTTGTGTCTGGATAGTTCGCATCAATTAACTCCCATGCTCCTGGAATATCCGCATACGGCGATTCACAACGAATCAAAGCAATATCGTGTTCCTTATGCCACCAGACGATGTCTTTTCTTTCGACGGGAACTGGCTTTTCTCCCTTTATATTTTCCGCCGTTTCATCCCACCAAGTAATCTTGATGTCTTTTGTTGCATCAACATCATCACCGAACAGCACATGATAGGCAGTAAGCACCCAATGTGGCCCCAGCGTATAACCGGTGCCAAATTTATTTTTGTCGCTATTCTTCTTTGGCACCCGGATTTCAACACAGTACTCAGTTGTAAGTCTGCCCATCGATCATCCCCAAGAAATATTCGTTTCCGATGAATAAGCTGTAGGGGAGACCGGCGGTCGCCCTAAAATTGTTCCTAAAAAAGACAGACAACAGGTCTGTACCCTACGATATAAGGGGCAAACGGTTGGTCTCCCTTACCTCCCTCAAACTTCTCCGCTGATTTCAAGGGGAACTTTTTTTTCTTTACCAGCCTGATCCATTGTTTTTTGTTCGACCTTCAGCTTCAACCGCAACTTTTGGGTAACCGTATCCTTTTTATCCGCTTTGACATTACTGGTCAGTACATAAAATTTAGCAGATACGCCACCCCCTGCCTGTTGTTCGGCACTAACTTGCAGCTCCAACTCAACATCCTCAATGGTGAAGCGAATATCTTCCCCAGCTCCTTCCGCCTGAGCCTCAGCCAACTGCGCCCGCAGGCCCTTGATCATTGCAGCAAGTTCCAATCTCTCGCTCGTTTTTTTAGGCATGATTCTCCCCTCTGTATATTTCATTCGTTAATCAAGATACGAACAACAATAATCAGTCACCGTTCCAATCTTAATCCCGAACTTAGAATCAGCAGGCACCTCAAAGGAACTCCCCGGCGCAATAGCCTCCCACTCCTCAGAACCAGGCAGCAGCACAGAAACCTCACCACTGAGGATCTCCATCAGCTCTTTTTTCTCGGTACCGAACTCATAGTCACCGGGCATCATGATACCCAAGGTCTTGGTGCTGCCGTCGGCAAAGGTGACAACCCGACTGGTCACCTTGCCGTCATAATAGATATTTGCAGCTTTCTTAACCGTGACATTGCTAAATTCCGACATGATCTTCTCCAATAACGTGTTGATAAAAAAAAAGCGACACTGCCCACGGAGGGACAGCATCGCTTTTACCTTCTCTGCTTTGTTGTAATGAGCCGGGGCAATCAGGCCAAAGCCTTATCCAAGGTCTTAGCCATCTTGGTTGTGACAACCTCGTCAATATGCTCCGGTGTCCAAACCGCATCCTTACGCACTGCCTTGGCAGCATTGCCAAAGCTGACCCGGACCTTCTGGTCCGAGACCACAGCTAAGGCTTTTTCCAACTTTGCTTTGATCTCTTCTTGAGACAGACCCTCAGCCTCGCCCAGCGGGCCGAGTTCTTTCATGCGCTCGGTAAATCCAGTAATCAACTGAACAAAGCGCGGTGCCTCAGCAGCTGAAGCCCATTGTAAATCATAACGTTCTTTGCGGATACCCACGTCTTCCAGTACCTTTCTGACCAGCGCATCCACACCCATTGCATCGTAATTACCTACCTGGTAATGACATTCTCCGTGTTGTCAGCCGCCGGTAAAAATACCGTCTGCGCCTTCGATAAAACCGCGCAGGATAAAGGCGGGATCAACCCGACCGGTACACATAACCCGGATGGTGCGCAGGTTGGGCGGGTACTGAAACCGGGAGACCCCGGCTGCGTCGGCAGCTGCATAGCAGCACCAGTTACATAAAAAACCCAGAATTTTGGGACTGAAATCGTTGCTCATCAAAACACCTCGCATAGATGTTGTTTTTTCAAATCAGGCGTAGGGGCAAATCCCCCTGTTCGCCCGATAATCAGGGCAGACACAGGGGTCTGCCCCTACAGTGCGTTACCAGATTACGCTTTACGCCTCGACCGGTTCTGCTACCTTCACATTACCGAAGGCAGTAATCTGATCCATAATCTGCTCATTGGTGAACCCGCCCATAGAGATGGCAAAGGTCGGACAATGGCTGGAGCAGATACCGCAGGCCTTACAGGATGCAGCAATGGTCTGCGCCTTGCGCTTCTTGTCCACCTTGATCATCTCAATGGAACCAAAAGGACAAAGGCTGGCACAGATACCGCAACCGATGCATTTTTCCTGCTCCACCACTGAAACAATCGGATCAATGCTGACTGCACCCTTGACCAGCGGGATGGCCGCCTTGGCCGCCGCTGCCTGGGCCTGGGCAATGGTCTCATCCACCGGTTTCGGGCCGTGGGCCAGACCGCAGACATAGACACCGGAAACCGGCAGTTCAACAGGCCGCAACTTAACATGGGCCTCCAGGAAGAAACGGTCATCGGTAAGCGGGGCCTTGAGCAGCTTGCTCAGGTCCTCGGTTCCATCCGGGACAATACCCACAGAAAGGGCGACCATCTCTGGGGTCATTTCCACATCTTCCTGAAGCAGCGCATCAAAGAAGTTGACAGTCAGCTTCCCGCCCTTTGCCGATGCTGAAATCTGCGGTTTTTGCTCCAGCTCGTAGGGGATAAAGATCACACCCTTGAGACGGGCCTCACGATAAGCATCCTCGGCATAACCATAGGTCCGCATGTCCCGATATAGGACAATGACCTGACTGGCCGGGTTCAGCTCTTTAATAGTGAGCGCATTCTT
>MTKS01000109.1 GCA_004028495.1 Candidatus Electrothrix marina | reverse complement strand
TCTTACCCGATAAAACGTCCCAGTTTCAGAAGCTGGGCATCCATCAGCTCCTTCTCCCGAGCCCCGGAGATCACCACGTCCGGTTCCGGCACATAATCAAGATCTTTATTCCCCCGATCATACGGAACCGCGTTAAGAATAGTCTTCATGGCATTCAGTCGGGCCCCATGCTTATCATTGGAGCGGATAATCGTCCAGGGTGCCCCGTTGGTATGGGTGCGTTTCAGCATTTCATACTTCTGACGGGTGAAATCGTCCCAGCGGTCCTGGGCCTGAACATCAATCTCCGATAATTTCCACTGGCGCAGCGGGTCGGTCTTGCGCCGTTTAAAACGTCTGGCCTGCTCCTCCCTGGTCACGGAAAAATAGAGCTTCACCAGGACAGTCCCCTGACGAACCAAATCTTTCTCAAAACCGGTAACGCCGCGCATGAAATTATTATACTCTTCATCGGTGCAGAAACCGAACACCGGCTCCACAACCGCCCGGTTGTACCAACTGCGGTCAAACAGGACCACTTCGCCGCCGCGTGGAAACTCAGCGATATATTTTTGAAAAAACCACTGGCTTTTCTGATGTTCAGTCGGTTTGCCGAGAGCAACGATTCGGTAATGTTTTTCATTCATATAACGGGTCACCCGTCGGATCGTGCCGCCTTTCCCGGCAGCATCTCTCCCTTCAAACAGAATAATCATGCGACGTTTGTTGACCTCAAGATACTTCTGCATCCTGATCAGTTCCGCCTGATAGGGTTTCAGCATTTCTTCCCGGTGATAGCGCCTGATCGCCTTGCGCTGAAATTTGTTCAGCTTCGGCGAGCCATCGGATAGCTCCTTGTAATCTTTGAGCAAATCTTTCAAAGAGACTTCTTTGCCGTCCACCATAATTGTTTTCGGGTTGGATTTTTTTTCTTTCTCTTTATTTTTTTTCGCTCTTTTCTCTTTGTTCTCCTCGCTCTTTTTTACCATGTCCGCCTCCGTCCCCTCATCATTAACGGCGTAATTTTCTTCAGGGTTTTTTTCAGGTTCCTCCGCAGGAGCCGGTGCAGCGTCCAGGGGATTCTTTTCTTCATGTTCCATATCCAACCTCGGTTCAGCCATTTTCTACGTCCTGTCGTTAAAGTTCACTCAGACGATTTCCAAAACTTTTGAAAAGCTCTACATATCAAAATAATTTCTAAATAAAATCAATAGAAATTATATCACTTTTTCCCCGGTTATGTCAATGCGTGAAAAAGCCGATCCTGGACAGAAACAGCAGAACATCTTGTTTTTAAAAATCATTTAACATGCCCCGTACACCTTCTTTTTTATCGGTCACGCTCCGATGTAAAACAATATTTTTACCGGCAACAACCGCATCCTCATAGGGCCGCGTATCGATCCGCACCGCTCCGGTCGTACGGATTCGCAGGCGGGGAAAATGAAACCCCACAAATTCCCGCAACAGGTTATCCCGGCTGACAATAAGTGCTCCGGCAGTTTCTCCGCCTTTGATCGTTTCGCGCTTTTGTTGCGTTTGCCCCTGCGGCATATTTTGAGCCTGTTCAGCCAGCTTCCGGGCAAACCCCTCCAATAATCCGAGGTAATAACTTTTTTTGACCGTCCGAGTATTCCCCTTGAACCGCTGTCGATTTTTTTCCCAGAGACACTCCAGCCGCTGTTCAAGAAAATAATAGCAATGTTCGGCAACAGGCACGTTTTCTGAACGCCCCAACAGTTCTATGGTCTTGTAGGAATCCCGGCGTTGCGCATCATAGAGCGAAGAAAAAATCACCTCAACAAAAAAATAATTTTTCAGGATCCGACAGATGGCTTTGCGCCAGGACGGGATCTGCTTCTTCCCGGTCCTGATCAGTAAACGAACACAGCCAGAGGACGTACCTGCAGGATTATCCCCGGCACTCATCTCCAGATTATGCCGATGAAGAAGTTCCGTGGCCCGCTGCATGGCAAGGGCCGCCTCATGTTCATTCTCCGACCCGGCAAGAGCGAGCAACTTGTTCACCCGGCGGATAATATTTCGCCCGGCCTCTGTCTTTCCGTCCTTGGCCGGTTCTGCAAGTACATCCGGCAGATCACCGGTAGAGCGGTTATAAGGCGAGGGAACACCGAGCAGTTGACAGGCATCCTGAAACTCCTTGCCGTGCCCGGCACTAGGCAGGCCGAAATACTCGCTGCATACCTGATGCGCCATCTCATGCTTGAGCACCATCAGTACCACGTCCCAGGAAGAAGAGGTAATAAGATGCCGACTTATTCGAATGATGCGCTGATCCGGGACCCAGCAGCCGAGCTGCTGCTGTGCCGCTGACAGCTCAAAGATCGGGGTGCGGAGTTGAACACGATAATGCCAGCAGATATTCCTGAACTCATGGACCAATTGCTCAAGCCAAACCTGTCGGGCAGACTCGGCAACTCTTATATTTGTCATATTCTGTTGCATTATTTTCAGGAGTTACAATGTTCGTGCAGATCCTTTCTTTTCGGCGAGCCGTCGGATCGCCTGAATCCGTTGCAGAACAGGCGGATGAGAATAATTGATAAAGACATTCAAGGGATGCGGGGTGAGATTGGACAGGTTATGGACACTGAGTTTTTTCAGACCGTTAATCAACCCCTCTCCATGATCCTCTATTGTGTTCACTGCCCAGGCATCGGCCTCGTATTCATTTTTCCTGGAATAGATATGAAAAAAGATGGAAAGCAGCATGGAAACCGGTGCATACAAAAAGCCGAAAAAAATCAAACCGGCATAAACCGAAACCTGCTCCATGCCGAAAGCGGCAAAGAGCTGCCTATTTCCGAGAAACAGTGAAAGGATGAAAAACATACAACCTGTTTGCAGAACAGAGATCCCCATCATTTTCAAAATATGCTTCTGCTTAAAATGGCCCATCTCATGTGCCAGGACAGCTATTATTTCCTGAGTTTGCAATTTTTCAACCAGGGTGTCAAAGAAAACAATCCGACGAAACCGACCGAATCCGGTAAAAAAGGCATTCAGCCGGGTGGAACGTTTGGAGCCGTCCATAGTATAAATACCCTGGATAGCGAAATTCTGCCGGGCTGCGTACTCGGTAATGCCCTCTTTTAATTCTCCGTCCTCCAAGGGCGTAAACTTATTAAACAGCGGCATAATCAGAACCGGTGCCAGAAATTGCAGCACAAGCGTGAACAGGGTAACAGCCAGCCAGCAATAGAGCCAGGCCATGCTTCCGGTGATCTCGAAAAACCAGAGCACCGCAGCAAGCAGCGGTCCCCCGATAACAGCTGCCAGCACAATCCCCTTGAGCAGATCAAGGACAAAGGTCTTTGCCGTGGTTTTGTTAAAACCGAAACGTTCTTCAATAACAAAGGTGGAGTAAAGAGAAAACGGGAGTCCGAGAAGGAAGGAAAGCAGGATCAGGGTGCCTGTAAACAGCAGGCCGGTGTTGATTGATCCCCAGCCGACACTGCGTGCCAACAGATCCACAACATTAAATCCGCCTGCCAGAATAAAAATCAGTGTGAGAACCAAGGTGACAGTCTCCTGTATCACGGAGAATCCTGTGGTGACCTTGGTGTACTCCTGTGACGTGCGATATTTCTCCTCATCATAGATATCCCTGAACTCCGTCGGCAGCTCAGGTTGCAGAGAACGTATCTCAAAAAAAGAAACAGCCAGGTCCAACAAATACCCGACCACAAGGACGGTAAGAATAAAAATAAGGTATGGATTCATAAATCTTCTTGTTCAGTGTTAACGGGCGGTTTCCAATTGCAAGGAAGGAAAAGAAAATCTTTTCCCGACTCTGTTTTTCCTGTTTGACATCTTCCGTTCCCCCCTATACCATGATGATATCAGGAAAGAAAGCGACTCTCTTTTCTTTATCCGGCAGGATTCTCTCTTTCTGCCGACAGAACATGTACATACTGTTCCACATATACTGCGCGTTGAAGTCCCGTTTATGATATATCTTCCACATAATGATTTGTATGCAGAACCGTACAAGTGCAGGGCTCAAACAACTTCGTCTCTGGTGCGCGGCGGCATTGCTGTTCTGGTCGCTTCTTCTGAGCGGCTCTCTCGGTCTTTATATTCAACATGAATGGCAAAGTGTAGAATTTATCGGCAAAAAGATAGGGCTGACCGCTGTCAATAAAGACTATATATACGAACTCTGGAATGCCCATAACGGCGGGGTCTACGTCCCGGTGGATGACAGGAATCAACCGAATCCCTATTTAAGCGGTATTGCTGACAGGGATATTGTCACACCGGGCGGGAAAAAACTCACGCTGATCAACCCGGCCCATATGACCCGTCAGGCATATCAGCTTGAACAGGAAATATACGGGGTCGGCGGGCGTACCACCAGTCTTGATGCGGTTCGACCGGAGAATACACCCGATGACTGGGAGAGAGAAGCCCTCCTTTCCTTTACCCGGGGAGAGAAAGATGCTTCAAAACTGATCAAAAAAGGCGATAAAACCGTTATGCGGGTCATGATGCCGGCAATCACCCGGGAAAGCTGCCTCCAATGCCATATGCGAAAGGGCGATCAGGCCGGTGACATTCGTGGAGGGATCAGTATAACCTTCCCTATCGACGGCATCGTGGAGCTTTTCCGGAGCCAATTCAAAACAAATGCTCTTTATCATTTACTGATTTACCTGATAGGAATAACCGGCCTGGCGGTCTTTTATGTACAGACCAGCAGGCAGATGAAAAAACGGGCGGCCATTGAGAAGCAGTTGCGGCGCCAAACAGAAGAATGGCAAAATACCTTTGACGCTATTCCGGATATCATCACCATTCAGGACAGCGAGATGCGTATCATCCGGGCGAATCGGGCAACATATGAATTTTTTCAGGCAACCCCGGATGAACTTGTCGGCTCGGCCTGTTACAGTCTGTTCAGGGAAAACGCCACTGCCTGTCCGGGCTGTCCGGGAGTACGCTCGGTGGTTGACGGATACCGGCATTGCAGCATGGTTGAACATAAAATTCTGGAAAATTACTTTCATATCTGCTCGGCCCCTGTTTTGGATGAACAAGGTGAGTTTCAGTATCTTGTCTATATCGCCCATGATATAACGGATAAAAAAAAGCTGAAAGAAGAGCTTTTTCAGGCCCGGAAGATGGAAGCCATCGGAACCCTTGCAGGAGGAATCGCCCATGACTTCAACAACATCCTTGCCGCAATCCTAGGGTACACCGAAATGATCCAACTGTCTCTGCCAAAGGGCAGTCCTCTTGAACATGATTTAAACCAGATTATTCTTGCAGGAAATCGGGCAGGCGATCTTATCAAACAAATTCTCACCTTCAGCAGAAAGAAGAAGCAGCAGAAAGAAGAACTCCGAATCAACCGGACCGTCCGGGAGGCTGTGAAGATGATGCGCTCTTCCTTGCCGACAACCATTGATATCCGAGAAGATATCGACGAGCAATGCGGTCTTGTGTTTGCCGACCCGACCAATATCCATCAAATTATTTTAAATCTCTTCACAAACGCTTTTCATGCCGTCGGCAATGCACCGGGGACCCTGCAACTCAGCCTGAAACCTGTTGTCCTGTCCCCTGAACCTGTTGCTGACAAAACGGAGATACAACCCGGTTCCTATGTTGAACTGACTGTGCGGGACAGTGGCCAGGGAATGGATGAAATCACCATGAGCCGCATTTTTGATCCTTATTTTACAACCAAGGAGCAGGGTGCCGGGACAGGATTGGGCCTGGCGGTCATCCACGGCATTGTGGAAGACTGCAAAGGATTTATCGAGGTTGAAAGCGTTGCCGGGCAGGGAACAGCCTTTCATATCTTTCTGCCGACCGTGAACAGAGAAAAAAGGGGAAAAAGGGAAAAACCTGAAGAGACTCCTCGCATGCCGCTTCCGGGCGGTAACGAGAGAATCCTCTTTGTTGATGATGAGGTGGCCATTACCCGTATCAGTCATTCCCTGCTGAGCAATCTCGGCTACAGAGTCACTGTTGAAACGCAGAGCCTCAAGGCACTGGAAAAATTCCGGAACGAACCGGATTCCTTTGATCTGCTGATCAC
>MTKS01000108.1 GCA_004028495.1 Candidatus Electrothrix marina | reverse complement strand
AGACAGGTCTTAAAATTCGCCTGCTGTACTATCCGCCATATCACAGCAAATACAACCCCGTGGAAAGATGCTGGGGAATTCTGGAAGAACACTGGAACGGAGAAATACTGGATTCAATCCCCAAGACTATTGAATGGGCCGCGACGATGACTTGGAAAGGAATCAAACCCGTCGTCAAATTGGTTAAAAAGACCTATGAGAAAGGAGTAAAGCTCACAAAACGGGAAATGAAAAAATACGAGGAGAAAATCAGCAGGTCGAAAAAATTGCCAAAATGGGATGTCATTATTGATGCCGCAGGCTGGTAGTTTATTTTCTTGTGACTCCCTAACAGGTCGAGAAGGCGTCATTTCTCTTCGATACGGCATATTCGGCACACCTTAAAAACTCCTTTACTCGCTGCTTAATCAAGAGTATTATAATCATATAATATGATTATTCAGCAAGGAGGTAGAAATGGAACGCCTAACCGTAACCCAAGCTGTTCGTCAATTTTCAGACCTGATGAATCGGGTTTTTTACCAAGGAAGCATTGTCGAATTAGAACGGGGAAACAGAGTAATAGCCAGAATATACCCTGTTGCTCCTGAGTCACCTTTAAAAGTGAAAGACTTGAATGTTTTTTTCCATGAGCTGCCTTCGCTCAACGAAGATTCTGAAAGTTTCGCACAAGATTTGGCGGAGATCAGAAAGCAGGTGCCAGCGGAGCGAAACCAATGGGACTGATGCTTGATACGAATGTCTTTATTCATTGTGAACGTTCAGGCGGATCAATTGATTTTTCGCAATGGGAAGAATACGGCGATGTGTATATCAGCGCGGTAACAGCGTCAGAACTGTTGGTCGGGGTTCATTATGCAAAAACTGATGCGCAGAAAACCCGTCGTTCCGCTTTTGTCGAAGCTGTACTGGCAAGAGTGCCGGTCTTGAGTTTTGCAACAGAAGAAGCCAGAGTCCATGCCGGACTGTTTGCCGCATTGTCCAAGCAGGGGCAAATGATCGGAGCGCATGATTTGATGATAGCCGCAACGGCAATAGCACATAACTGTGCTGTGTTAACAGAAAACGTCAGAGAATTTGAAAGAGTGCCCGGCCTTGAGACGGTTTCGTTCAGCAGACCTTTATGATTTTTTATGCAGCCAAGGGAATGTAAAAAAGAGATATCTCGCTAAATGCCAAAAGAGGCCAAAAGATCAAATTCTTCGTTCTTCAGGTACGATATAGTCGATATTGTTTTTTTCTCCATGCCCCTCGTTTTGCGAAAAACGCTTCAGTAGTAACTGGATAAGATAAAAGCCGAATTGGGGATTTTGATAATAGAGCTGCTTGATCTGCGTATCGGTCATGGAAAGCAGCTCAACCTCGCTTCCGCAACGCAGGGTGGCCAGCCGAACCGGTTCACTGGCAAAGACCCCCATCTCACCGAAGATCTCTCCTGGTCTGATAACGACGTCCAGTTCATCCAAAGTCAGAATTCCTGATCTGAGGATGTAAATTTTATCGGCTATATCACCGCGATGAAAAACAACCTCATCTTTGTTGAATTTTTCTTTATGCATGTGAGGAATCATGAACTCAAAGGACATATCATCCTCTGATGCCGATCGGACTTTTTTGATCAGTTTGAGCATCTGGATCAAACGGAAAAAATTCATCGGCAGCAGAACGACATGCAGGACAAACACCGGCCATATCTCGGCATTGATTGTATAGATAATAAATGTCACGTTGCTTGCCATGCCGATGATTCTGAGGGGGATCATGTTCTTCATATAGAATGTTGAGAACATTAAAAATGCGGCAAGAAATCCTAGGAGTTGGAGGCAATCCATAAGAGGTGACCGGGTCAGGTGTTGAGGCATGGCGATGATGACAGCACCTTGCCGTATAGGGGAACAATCAGTTCATTGCGAAACGTTGAAGCTTGTACCGGGGATGTGATATTATGACGCTATGATTCCTGAACCCACCACCATATCATCCTGATACAGGACAGCGAATTGTCCCGGAGTCACAGCCCGTTGAGGCTCTTGGAATCGAACCCGCCAAGTTCCGTTTTTTGACCCGTTCTCTACCGGACTGACCTCTGCCTCGGCAGCCTGATGGCGTGAACGGATCTGCACTTTGCCCTGCCAGGGAATGGGCAGCTCCAGCTGCCATTGCATATCAGCAAGGAGGAGTTCTTTCTGAAAAAGCGCGTCATTTTTGCCGATAATGACTCGGTTATTTTTCGCATCCAGTCCGATCACATACCAAGGCGTTGCATCCGGTATGCCTAAGCCTCTCCGCTGCCCCACAGTGTATTTCCAGATTCCGTCGTGGCAGCCCAGAACCCTGCCGTCTTCCGTGGCAATCTCTCCTCTCATGCTTTTCAGTCCTTGTTGAGCAAGGAAGGCCGCCAAATCCTGGTGAACAAGAAAACAGACATCCTGACTTTCATTACCGCCGAATTGGGTAAATCCGAAGTCCTGGGCCCGGAGAAAAATGTCTTTCTTGCAATAATCAGCCAAGGGGAAAAGAGAGTGTTGAAGCTGTGTCGGGGAAAGGCGACAAAGAAAGTAGGATTGATCCTTTGTCGGATCTTTGCCTCGTCGAAGAAGGGCGGTGCCGTTTACCTGATGCACCCCCGCATAATGGCCGGTGGCGGTCTTATCCATGCCCTGGGCAAGCATAGCCTTGGTGAGCAGACCGAATTTAATTTCTCGGTTGCAGACGATACAGGGATTCGGAGTCCGGCCTTGGCAATAAGAATCTGTGAAAGAGGCAATGACTCTTTTCCTGAACTCCTCCTTCATGTCCACCACATGCAAGGGGATATTGAGGCTATCTGCAACCTGCTGTACTTTGTGGATCTGTTCCTCAATGCCGGGCAGGGGGAGCTGCATAAAAAAACCATGTACGGTAAAGCCCTGCTCAAGCAGAATCGCGGCGGCAACAGTGGAGTCAACGCCGCCACTCATGGCAACGCCGACAGTGCAGGGGCTTGTTTCTTCAGTCATAGTGCTGTCCAGTTATAAATGCTGCAAGGGTAAAATCAAGGATCAGGCACCCCTACCGTACTCGTCATCAAAACGAACAATATCGTCTTCTCCCAGGTAGCTTCCGATCTGGATCTCAATCAGCTCCAGCGGAATCACACCGGGATTTTCCAGCCGATGGGTCGTCCCGAGCGGGATATAGGTTGACTCATCTTCCCGAAGAAGAATGTTCTGTTCACCGTTTTCCACCCGAGCAGTGCCCCGCACCACCACCCAATGCTCGTGGCGATGATGGTGCATCTGGGAAGAAAGGCGGGCTCCGGGATTCACGGTGATGCGTTTTATTTGGAAACGATCATGGATTTCCAGAGTGGTATAGCTGCCCCAGGGACGATAGACGGTCCGATGGCTTTGAAACTCTGTCCGTTTGTGTTTTTTGAGTCTGCTGACAATCTTTTTCACATCCTGAGCGCGATCCAGAGGGGCGATGAGGACGGCATCAGAGGTCTCCACCACCAAGGTGTCCCGTAAACCGACCGCAGCCACCAAAATATCTTCGGAACGGATAAGGCAGTTCTCAACATCTTCAAGCAACACATCGCCGCTGACCACATTGCCTTTGGGATCTTTCTCCGTGACCTCCCAGAGCGCTTGCCAGGAACCAATATCATTCCACCCGAAATCAGCCTCAACAATAACTGCCTGACTTGTTTTTTCCATCAGGGCATAATCAATAGAGTCTGCCGGACTTTGCTGCATGGCCTTTGGGGCAAAGCGGAAAAACACGCCGTCAGGAGTCCCTTTTTTGACAGCCTTTTTCATGCAGGCCACGATTTCCGGGGCATGTTCTTCCAGTTCGGCAAGGAGCAGATTGACCGGGAAGGCGAACATACCGCTGTTCCAGAAGTAGTTGCTGTCGGCAATGTACTGTTCCGCTGTTGCCAGATCCGGTTTCTCCACAAAGGATTGCACCGCATGCTCTTCTCCTCTGCGGATATAGCCGTATCCGGTTTCGGGGCGATCCGGTACAATACCAAAGGTGGCCAGCTTATCTTGCTTGGCGAGTTTTTTTGCCCGTGTCACAGCCTTGACAAAATCATCCGGACGGGCAATGAGATGGTCTGCCGGTAAGACGAGTAAAAGGATGTCTTTTTCGCTTTGTTTTTGTGCAAACAGGGCTGCACCGCAAACTGCCGGGGCCGTGTCTTTTCCTAAGGGCTCAAGGAGGAGCTGATACTCCTGAAACAGATTCAGTTCTTCGACTTGGGTTCGGGTCAGGAAACGGTGTTCTTCGCCCACCACAATAAGAGGGGGCAGGGCATCCGGTATCAGGCTGACGCGGATAAGGGTCGTTTGCAGGAGCGAATATTCACCGATCAGACTGAGGAGCTGTTTCGGATACAGCTCACGGGAAAGGGGCCAAAGACGGGTACCGGTGCCGCCGGCAAGGATAACGGGCTGGATTTGCATGGTGTTATGAAGTTTATAATATGAAATTGTTGGCGAATTTTGTAGGGGCACGGCATGCCGTGCCCCTGCCGGAAGCCCCAATATTTCAGGGCAGGCACAGGGGCCTGCTCCTACAGTATGTCGTTTTTTTTACTACGCCCTGATCAGGGCCAGCAGCTCCTCTGTTTTTTCCTGCAAGAGCGTTGTGTCGGCACGAGTTTCCACATTAAGGCGCAGGACCGGCTCGGTATTGGATTTGCGGAGATTGAAGCGGAACTCCGGGTAGGAAACAGAGAGTCCATCTGTGTAATCTTTCTCTCCGTCACCGTATTGTTCCTCCACCTGCTGCAAGGTTGCATCCGGATCAGCCACTGTGGAGTTAATCTCGCCGCTGACCGGATAGGCCAGCATTCGTTCATCAACCAGAGCGGATAAGCTGGTTTTCTGTTGGCAGATCAACTGGATAACCAGCAGCCAAGGCAGCATGCCGGAGTCGCAATAACCAAAGTCTTGAAAGTAATGATGGGCAGACATCTCGCCCCCGTAGACTGCCTCTTCCTGCCGCATGGCCTCCTTGATAAAGGCATGGCCGGTTTTGGTCATAACTGCCTTACCGCCTGCGGCCTGGACAATTCCCTGGGTGTTCCAGATCAGCCTGGGGTCATGGAGGATTGTCGCTCCGGGATGGCCTTTGAGCATGGCAGCAGCTAAAAGGCCGACAATATAATATCCCTCGATAAAACGACCTGTTTCATCAAAAAAGAAGCAGCGGTCAGCGTCTCCATCCCAGGCCAGACCGAGGTCTGCTCCATGTTCGCGCACGGCCTGAGCTGTTTCTTCCCGATTTTCGGGGAGCAGGGGATTGGGTACGCCCTTGGGAAAGCTGCCGTCCGGCTCGTGATTGAGCTTGATAAAGGTGAAAGGAAGATGTTGCTCCAGAAGATCAATCACAGGCCCGGCGCAACCGTTGCCCGCGTTGACGACGATTTTCAGCGGCTGCAGGGCGTCTTTGTCGACAGAGGAGAGCAGGTGTGAAATATATTGATATTTATTCGGCATTTTAGTGTGCCGTCCGATATGATCCGGCTGCTGGGGCAAGGCATTGTTGTACCAGTCTTCGGAGGCGGCGTTTTCCGCCACTTCGAGCAAACCTGAATCCGAGGACATGGGACGGGCACCTTGACGAACAAATTTCATCCCGTTGTAGTCTGACGGGTTATGGCTGGCCGTAACCATGATGCCGCCGTCCACTCCGCTGCTCTCTCCCTGAAACACGGCAAAGTAGATTTCTTCCGTGCAGCAGAGTCCGATATCGACAACATCAATGCCCGCTTTGGTGAGTATCCGGCAGAGGTTCTCGTTGATTCCCGGGCTGGACAGGCGAATATCATGTCCTATAACGACCTTGCCCGCATTAATCTGTCGGCAGAAGGCCAGTCCGATACGAGCGGCAATATCCTTATTCAGCTCCTCCGGTACACGTCCCCGGACATCATAGGCTGTAAAACATTTGAGCGGTTCCGACATAACTGACCTCTGGTATCTGGTGGAATGGAAATCTTTTGCCAAACAAATTTTGAACAACAAAAATAAATACGTTATACTGAAGCTTAATATTTGAGCAA
>MTKS01000107.1 GCA_004028495.1 Candidatus Electrothrix marina | reverse complement strand
TGGGCTATGTTCACAAGGTGTCAACCACTGAAGAGGGCTATTATCAGGTTCTGGTCAGCGGCATCCATAAACTCAGTGTTGATAAATTCACCGGAGAAATGCCGTATATCAAAGGCGAGATCAGCATTCTCCCTATGGAGGTCAACGACAGGGACAGCGAGACCGAGGCCCTGCTTCTCGGGATTCGTAATGAGTTTAAAAAACTCGGCGACCTGATCAACCTGCCTGCGGAAATCATGGCCACTATGGATGCGATTTCCGACCCCTATCATGTCGGCTATCTGGTGACCTCTCAGTTGAACCTCCGGGTCAATAAGGAGCAGGAGATACTGGAGATCGTCGAGGTTAATCTGCTGTTGCACCGAGTCGCCCGTGAGCTGAACAGGCGGGTGAACACCGCCGAGATGAGCAATAAGCTGCAGGAAGATATCAAGAAGGATATTGACGGCAAGCAGCGGGAATTTTTTCTCCGCCAGCAGATGCAGGCCATCCGCAAGGAATTGGGTGAAGAGTCTGACGGCAAGGTGGAGCTGGAAGAGCTGCGGGAACGGGCTGCTGAGGCCGGTTTGAGCGAGGAAGCGAACAATGCTGTGGAAAAAGAGCTGACCCGTTTGGACCGGATCTCGCCCTCATCACCGGAATATTCTGTTTCCCGCAATTATATCGACTGGATCCTGGATCTGCCCTGGAGCACCTCCACCGAGGATACCTTGGATTTTGATAAGGCGGAAAATGATCTGGAAGAGGAGCATTACGGACTTGAAAAGATCAAAAAGAGGATCTTGGAATTCTTGGCTGTCCGCAAGCTGAAAAACGATATCCACGGCCCTATCCTCTGTCTGGCCGGTCCTCCGGGCGTAGGCAAGACCTCGCTGGGACAGTCCATTGCCCGCACTATGGGGCGTAAGTTCTCCCGTATGGCCTTGGGCGGTATGCGTGACGAGGCCGAGATTCGTGGTCATCGGCGAACTTATATCGGTGCGCTGCCCGGTCGTATTATCCAGAATCTGAAAAAGGTGGGTGCCAATAACCCGGTTATCCTCCTGGATGAGATCGACAAACTGGGCAATGATTTTCGCGGCGATCCTGCTTCCGCCCTGCTGGAAGTCCTGGACCCGGAGCAGAACTCAACCTTTACCGATCATTATCTGGATATTGAATTTGATCTGTCCAAGGTCATGTTTATCGCCACCGCCAATATGCTGGAGACCATCCCCGGTCCTCTGCGGGACAGGATGGAAGTGGTGCAATTGTCCAGTTATACGGAAGATGAAAAGCTGGCCATTGCCCGTAAATATCTGTTGAAAAAGCAGTTGAAAGAGCATGCACTCACGGATGAAAATCTGGAAATGGACGATGAGGCCCTGCTGGCCGTTATCCGCTCCTATACCAGAGAGGCGGGCGTGCGTAATCTGGAGCGTCAACTGGCAGCCATCTGTCGCGGAGTTGCGGCTAATCTCGCCCGAGGCTGGACTGAGAAGACCGTGGTCACAACGGATAATCTGTACGACTTTCTCGGGGTGGTGAATTACACCTCTGAAATGAAAACACGCACCTGGGGACCGGGACTCTCCACCGGCCTGGCTTGGACCCCGGTGGGCGGCCAGATCCTTTTTATTGAGACCTCGAAGATGAAAGGCAAGGGCGGTCTCGCCTTGACCGGGAAACTCGGCGATGTGATGAAGGAATCCGCTTCTGCGGCCCTGACCTATATCCGTTCCAATGCTGATTCCTTGGGCGTTGACGAGGATGTTTTTTCTCGGATTGATCTCCATGTCCATGTACCTGACGGCGCGACACCCAAGGACGGTCCTTCCGCCGGTGTGGCCATGGTCAGCTCTCTGATCTCGGTGATCAGCGACCGGACAGTGCGCCAGGATGTGGCCATGACCGGTGAGATTACCTTGCGCGGCGATGTCCTGCCCGTAGGCGGTATCGCGGAAAAAGTCCTGGCCGCCTTACGAGCCGGAATCAATGAACTGGTTCTGCCGGTTCTCAATGAAAAGGATGTGCTGGAGATTCCGGAAGAGGTTCGCCAAGGCGTTATTTTCCATTATCCGCATACCATTGAAGAAGCTCTGGAGTTTGTTCTGGAGAAAGAGACGGATAATACATAATGCTTGGTTGGTTTAAGAAGAAACTCTCAGGAAGGAAGGAAGAGGCAGCGGTCGAGAAGACCGCTGCTCAGGTTGATGTTCAGATTGATGCTCAAGTTGATGGTACTGAGGAGCTTGATCCTTCTACTTCCTCGTCTCCTGTAACAGCGGAGAAAAAGCCGGACAAGGTTACTCCGGCTGTTCCGGCTGCTGTTCCGGCTGCTGAACCTGCTCCGACGGCGGAAGCTGCGGAGCAGGGCGACGCTGACGGACAGGGGAAAGATCAGGAAAAAGAACAGGAAAAACCGCAGCGTCCCTCCATGTTTAAGCGCTTGCAGGAGCGGCTGGGGAAAAGCCGGAACCATTTTGTTCATCGCCTGGACAATCTCTTGCTCGGCAGGAAAAAGATTGATCAGGAACTGTTTGACGAGTTGGAGGAAATCCTGATCACGGCTGATCTCGGGGTGAATACGGCTATGGCATTGCTGGATGCGGCCAAAAGCAGCGTGAAACGCGAGCAGCTCAGTGATCCCCAGGCCCTGAAAAAGGTACTGCGCGACAAGGTTCTTTCCTTTCTCCGGGAATCCGACCAACCGGCGGAACTGGTTCTGCCGGAATCGGGCCCCTTTGTTATCATGGTGGTGGGCGTGAACGGAGTGGGCAAGACCACCTCCATCGGCAAGATCGCCGCCAAGTTTGTCGGCTCCGGGCAATCCGTGCTTCTCGTGGCCGGTGATACCTTCCGGGCTGCGGCCATTGATCAGCTCAAGATCTGGGGCGACAGGACAGGCGTGGAGGTGGTTGCCGGACCGCCCAAATCAGATCCCTCCTCTGTGGTTTTTGACGGGGTGGCCAAGGGCGTGGCCAAGGATTATGATGTGGTCATTATCGACACTGCCGGTCGCTTGCACACCTCTGTTAATCTGATGGAAGAACTGAAAAAAATCAGGCGGGTGGTGGGGAAGAATTTGTCAACCGCTCCCCATGAGGTGATGTTGGTGGTTGATGCCACCACGGGCCAGAATGCCATTTCCCAGGCCAGGATGTTTAATGAGGCCGTGGGCATTACCGGCCTGACCCTGACCAAACTGGACGGCACAGCCAAGGGCGGTATTGTCGCCAATATCTGCCATGAATTAAAAATTCCGGTTCGTTTTATCGGCATCGGCGAGCAGGTCGAAGACCTGCGGGATTTTGATCCTGAAGAGTTTGTTGATGCCCTGTTCAGCGTAGAGGAGGGGAGTTAGGAATTCTTCAAAAAATAAGATCCCCTTTTTTTCAGCTGCAGGTAGGGGTGGGCCCCTGTGCCTGCCCGTTTATATACCGTACAGGACACGTTCAAGGCGAATACAGAGGTTCGCCCCTGCGGTGCCCGGCATTAAGGGGGATAATTTCTTGTTGAATCCTTTAGTCCACTGATCAGGCCCCCTGATCTCCTCTCCCGATCCCTGCAACCTTTTTCCCCTCCTTCCCCATGCAACGCCAGTACAGCTATAACAGCAACCAGCCGGGCTGCGGCGGTTGTCTTCTCATCGTGATTCTCCTCCTGCTGGCCACCGGCGGCTGGCAGGCTGTGGGGAGTTTCTTCTCCTTTCTTATCTACTCCGGTCTGTTCGGGATAGTCGCTCTTGTTGCGGCTTTTTTCGGTTTTACCAAATATATCCAGAACCGAGCCGCAGCCTATGCACAATCCCAGACCGAAAGCCATAATCGCTTTGTTTTTCTCCTGGTCAATATCCTGGTCTGTGTCGCCAAGGTAGACGGTCGTTTCACCAAGTCTGAATTGCAGACCATGCTTAACTTCTTCCAGCACTCGCTCCATTATAATCAGGAGCAGATGTACTGGGTCAAACAGCTGATCAAGGAGGCTCGTGATACTGAGCAGGATCTGGACGCGCTGCTCACGGAATTTCGCAACAGTTTTGCCTATGAACCCCGCCTGATTCTGCTGGAGCTTATTTATCAGTTGGTTTTTGCAAAGAAACCGGTCAATGAAGGAGAGCTTAATCTTGCACGCAAGATTGGTCAGTTTCTCGGTATCCGTGAGTATGAGCGACAGACCATTGAAAATAAATACCGCTATGGCCATCAGTACCAGGGTGGGGCTGGCGGGGGCGGTGCCCCTTCCGAGCAGCAGTATTGCACCGTGCTCGGGGTGACTTCTGGAACGGAATTTCCTGAGATTAAAAAGGCCTATCGTAAACTCTCCATGCAGTATCACCCGGATAAGGTCGCTCATCTTGGCGATGAGTTCAAGGGGGTTGCTGAGGAGAAGATGAAGGAAATTAATGCGGCCTATGATTATTTTCGGAAGAAGTTTGATGGGAGTTAGGTGAGGCGGCGGGTTGTCGGGGTTGTGGATGATATGCTCTTGCATGCTGATTTTTCGTTGTATTTCTCGATAAGAGGAAGAAAAGTGCTTTGCAGTTTATCGAATTGTTTAATGAAAATATCCAATTGTTGGATTAAAAGGTCCAGTGATTGGATAACCTCATCTAAGTTTTAGATAAGCTAATCTGATAATTTGACTTGGGAATAAATAGAAGTGATTAGTCGAGGAGAATGCGCTTGTGCATTATGATGAATAGAGACAAGGAGAACATGTGAATTTTTTTAAAATTAATATGAATAGAACAGTCACATCGTTCCTGAATAATATTCGGATTATTTTGAAATTAATATTTTTCACTTTAATATTAGCTGGTTTTGGATGTGTTCGCACGGGAGCACCCATTCCCTCTTTATCATCACCCCACGCAGTCTATGAAGATTATCACTCTTTTCTTTATCCTGCCAATAATCTTCACGATCCTTCCATATCTCCAAATGAAAAGTGGTTTGTTTATAAATATATAGAACCGTGGCAAGGAGATAGAACGTTATTCTATAGCAGTACCGAAAAACAGGAAAAAAGACCTCTTCCCCTTCCCCAATTAGAAGGTACGAAAGAAATCAGAACTGTTTCTGCAGGCGATGACTGGTCACCAGATGGTGACTTGTATGCTTTTGAAGTTGATATTGATTATAGCGATTATATTGTAGTTGTTCGTTTTTCCTCTGAAGGAGCAGAGTTAATAGATTTTTTTGAGAGAGAAGGTCGTATGAATTCCTATAATTGGTATGATAATCAAAAGCTCGTCTATATTGAATATGCGAATCATAAAGAATCAATAGTCATAAAAGATTATTCAGAGAGTGAAATAAAGAAAATATCCACTGGCGTCATAGCTGATAATTTTGCTTTGGCAAGTAATGGAACCTTCTTATTTACTCGTAGAATAGTAGCTGATGCTGGAAAGCCGTATAATGAGTTATACTTGGGAGATCTGAATGACGAAAAACCTCTTTCTCCAAAACGAATTTTCAAGAAGTTGACGATACAGGGATATAGTATTTCTCCTGATGGTAAACATGCTCTTCTCAGGTTGCCTGATCCTGATAATGTCTATCCCTTAGAGAGTTCATGGGCATTAGTAGATTTGGAAGAGCTGACAATAGTGCATAGATTACCTGCATTAAACAGATTTAGGTGGTCACCGGATGGATCAAAACTTGCCTATGGAAAGGAGGCTGAATGGATTCCGAATCCTCATCATCCTGATAAAGAATTCTTTTTTGATAAGAACTTTTTTATCTTTGATATAGCAACCGGACAGGAAAAGGACTATGGGATCGGAATAAACGATAATGATTTTTCGTGGGGACCTAAGGGAAACTATATAATATCAACGGATAAATATTCACCGGAGACACGTCAGTTTGGTCGTTCTACTGTTTATTATGAAGGGATATTTATTTTTAGAGTGAGAGACGGTAAGGAGATCGGATGCATAAGCAAAGTTTCAGGACATTTAGATACAGCCCTCTCTCAAAACGGTAATTATGTGGTCTGGTCTTATGGCGATTATAATTCGGGAAAACATAGAATTTTTTTTGTTCACAATCAACTGAACGGGCTGATGTACGGAACAAAAAA
>MTKS01000106.1 GCA_004028495.1 Candidatus Electrothrix marina | reverse complement strand
TGTTGTTGGAAGCAATCGGCGTTCGGGGGATGGTGCGTTATATGGATGATTTGCTATGGTGCTGCGACAGCAAGGAAGAGGCCCGTAAAAGTTTACACGAGGTGCGTATATTTCTTGCAGATACACTTCAACTTGCTTTTAAGGAACCTGTTCGTATCGGGCGCAACGTTCACGGCACCCTCTTCTGTGGTTTGAGGGTGTTGCCCGGCTGTCTGCTGCTGTCGCGTCGGCGTAAACGTCGATATAGCGAACGCCGTCAGTATTGGGAAAATCAATATGCACAGGGGAAAATTTCCAGAGGGAAATTACAGGCTGGTTATGCTGCGGTGCTCGGCATGACCATGCATACCGATGCAATTGGTTGGCGACGTGCGCAGCTACGGAGAAAACCGGTTGCAAAGCTGTTGGAGGAAGTATAAGCTAAGAAACTGGTGTGTGACCAAAAAACCGGCGTGAACCGTGTCGTTCGCGGCGGCTCGTGGAACAATAGGGCGCAGAACTGCCGTTCCGCCTACCGGAACAGGAACGAGCCAGGCAACCGTAACGATAATCTTGGTTTCCGCTGTGTTCGAGCTCACGAATGGGTTGGATGACCCGTACCTGAACAGGTTGCATTCCAGGCCATTTGAGGTTCAATGGCGAAAGACAATGGCCCCCGGTGTGTTAGTAGTTTGTGGTGGATGTCCGGCGAACGCTCACCGGCTGGTCGTTTTTTTTAGTCAGATCAGAGACATGCTACATGCCCCAAAGGGGCTATACATAATAGCCCAGGGTAACACCCTGGGGAAAGTAGGTAATGACAGCAATCAACACCGCATGGCACCCTTTAGCAAACGGCAACTCGCCAACCTGGGCCAGCGGCTGGGGACAGGACAGCCACGGGGTTTGGGTGGAGTTTACTCTAGTTGGAGAGGATAAACCGGTCACCCAACGAATGCGCTGGATTCAACCGGGGCAATTTATGATGGGGTCGCCGGAGGATGAGCCGGGACGCTGGGATGATGAAGGGCCGCAACATCGGGTGACCATATCTCAAGGATTCTGGCTGTTCGATACCCCGGTTGTTCAGGCCCTTTGGCTGGCGGTGACAGGAGAAAATCCGAGTAAATTTCAATCTGCTGATCTTGTATCCTTTGATCGTCCGGTGGAACAGGTGAGCTGGAATGATTGTCAGGATTTTTTGAAAGAGATCAATCGGAAGCTTCCCGGATTAGACCTGACCCTGCCCGGCGAAGCCCAGTGGGAATATGCCTGTCGGGCAGGTAGCTCGACAGCCCTGTATACCGGCCCGATAGAAATTGATGATGATACGGCCCCGGCCCTTGATCCCATTGCTTGGTACAGCAAGAACAGCGGCGGTGAAACCCATCCGGCTGCGGAGAAACAAGCCAATGATTGGGGCCTCTATGATATGCTGGGTAATGTCTGGGAATGGACAGCCGATCCCTGGCATGAAAATTATCAGGATGCTCCTGAAGATGGCCGAGTTTGGCAGGAGGAAGAGGCTGGAAAATCCGATGAACCTCGCCGTGTCGTTCGCGGCGGCTCGTGGGGCAGTAGGGCGCGGTACTGCCGTTCCGCCTCCCGGTTTTGGTTCGAGCCAGGCGACCGTTTCGTCGACCTTGGTTTCCGCTGTGTTCGAGTTCAGGTGTGAGCCAAGCCCAGAAACAGGCTCAGGCCGGAAGCTCCGGTCGTGCAGCCGGTTATCGGCCCAATAGGCGGAGCCGGGCCGATAGCGGTTGCAAAGACGGAGCAGGCGGATAAGGCGAAGTTGCCCCAAAGGGGCTGTATTTATCAAGCCCAGGGTAACACCCTGGGTACACAACAGGTGATACTTTCAGCCTGACGGTAATGATCTCCTTGCTTCTTGGTTTATACTAAAAGTATTGACATTGGTATGATGATTTATGCATAATAGCAATATCAGGTCACAATCAAAAAAGGAGAGAGAGTATGCCGGGAGTAAAAACAGCAATTTCATTGGACGAAAATCTCTTCAATGAAGTCAAGGAAATAGCCCGCGACTTGAATGTTTCCAGAAGCAGAGTGTTCACACTGGCATTGCGTGAATTTATGGAAAATCGGAAAAATAAGAAAATGCTTGATCAGCTCAATGAGGCATATAAGGATCAGCCGACCGATGAAGAGGATAATATTCTCCAGTCAATGCGTAACAAGCGCAGGAAAATGAGTGAGCAGGAACCGTGGTGATTCAGCAGGGAGAAATCTACTGGCTTGATTTGAGCGAGCCGAGAGGCTCTGAACCAGGATTCCGTCATCCCCATATAGTTATTCAAAATAACCTCTTTAATGCAAGTCGGATAAACACTGTTGTCGTCTGTTCCTTAACATCGAATATCCAACGGGCAACGGCTCCGGGCAATGTTCTGCTCAGTAAAGGCGAGGCGAATCTGCCGAAAAAAAGCGTCGTCAATATCTCTCAGATATTCACGGTGAATAAAAGGGAGTTGACGGAAAAAATCGGGCAGGTTTCCAAACAGCGATTCGCTCAAATATTGGAAGGCATAAACTTGTTGACTGAGCCAAGAGACATTTACTGATTCCTCCAACCTCCACCAACCCATGAACGTCCTTCTGGTCAAAGACGACTGCGGGCGGAGTCGGAAGACCTGCCATATGCCAACACACACAGCCATAATAGCCCTAACCAAGGGCGGAAAGCAGCTAGCCCAACGCCTTAAAACCCTTGTCCCCGGAAGCGAGATCATCCCCAACAAGGGTAAAATCCACCAGACCTTTGCCCAGGCCTGGCAAGACCACGACAGCCTGATCTGTATCATGGCCACCGGCATTGTCGTGCGCAGTATCGCCCCGCTCCTTCAGGACAAGACCGTTGATCCGGCATTGGTGGTCTGTGACGAGCAGGGCCGGTTTGCCGTTTCCCTGCTTTCCGGTCATCTGGGCGGGGGCAATGCCTTGGCGCAGAAGGTTGCTGATGTGCTCGGAGGGCAGGCCGTGATCACCACGGCATCCGATGTTTTAGGGCACACCGCCCTTGATCTCTGGTGCCGCGATATGGGGCTTGCGGTGACGGATAAACAGGGCCTGACCCGTGTCATGGCAAAGCTGGTCAATACCGGTTCGGTTACCCTGTACAGTGAGTATCCGCTCCCGCCTCTTCCTCAGGACATCATTCCGAGCAGAACCCTGGATGCTGCTGATTTGCTGGTCACGAGCCGCATAAGGCAAAAAGAAAATATTGTCCTGCTCCACCCCAAGGCTTTGGTAGCAGGTATCGGCTGTAATCGCAACACCCCGGCAAAGGAGATCAGCGAGGCCCTGGATCATGCCTGCCGAACCCATCAGCTGGCCCGAGAGTCTGTCCGTAATCTGGCATCCATTGATTTGAAAAGCGATGAGCCGGGCCTGCTCGCCTTTGCCCATGCCCAGAACCTCCCCCTTGATTTTTACAGCCCTGATCAACTGAACCAGGTTGAAGGGGTAGCAGCGTCTGCTGCTGTTCTGCGGGCCACCGGAGCCAAGGCTGTAGCAGAACCCGCCGCAATCCTCAGTTCCGGTGGCGGTCCTTTGCTGGTACAAAAAATGAAATTTCCCAATGTGACGGTCGCCATTGCGGAGATTCTTCAGCCCTTCCCGACACTCTTTTAACTGACTGAATAACCGTTCTTTTTTTTATTGTAACTGATTGGGGTTACACGGTTTCTACCGCTTTTTTCTTTTCGGTTTGACCGCATTCGAGACAAATTTCGCTCTGGAATCCTGACGTTTACGTTTCGGTAGTCCTGTAAGGTTTGCGGGTAAAAATGTGGCCCGTGTCTTAACTGGTTGTTTTCTTAGTTTTCATTTTATTCCCCGAGAGTTTTGTCAGGGCCTGTTTTAATTTTAATACTCAATCCCGTTTAAAGTGAATATGAGTATTTTTTTTACAGGATTTCTGGAAGGCAATCGAGGAAGATGTGCTCTTTTTTGTTGATTGTACAAAATTTTTGCCTGAAAAAATATTGTAATATCATTATGTAGGAGGTACTGTTGTAAGAGAATACACATCGCGTCCTGCCGGATACTCTGACACAGGCGATGAAAAAAAGGAAGACAAGCTGATGGATATGTTTGAAGCACGTCTGGGCCGATTTGTCATCACATACAGAATTCCGCTGATCCTGCTTTCCCTGCTCGTTGTTGCGGGAACCGGCTACGGTACCCGTTTTCTGACTTTCTCCAGCAACAGCCGGATGTTTTTTTCCGAGGAAAATCCTGAGCTTCAAGCCTTTAACGCCCTGGAGCAGACCTATACCAAGTTCGAGAACGTCTTTTTTTACGATTGCTCCGAAATCCAAAAATGTCTTTACCCGTGATGTGCTGGCTGCGGTGGAGGATCTCACGGAAAGGTCCTGGAAACTCCCCTATTCCAGCAGAGTAGACTCCATAACCAACTATCAGCATACCAAGGTAGAGGGTGATGAGCTGATCGTTGAAGATTTGGTGGAGAATGCAGAGCAGCTTACTGCTGAGCAACTTGGGGAAGTTCGCAATATCGCTCTGAATGAGCCGTTGCTGAAAGGACGCCTCATCTCTCCCTCCGGTCATGTAACCGGGGTGAATGTTAATGTTATTAAGCCGGATGAAAACGGTAAGGTCTCGGATACGATCTCCGAGGCTGCGTATGCCTTACAGGCTGAGATGCAGCAGAAATATCCCCGGCTGGATATCTATGTCACCGGGGTGGTGATGATCGATACGACCTTTGAGCTAGCTGCTAAGGAGGATATCGAACTGCTGGTTCCTATCATGTGCGGGCTTCTTCTATTGATCCTGGCCATCTGTTTGCGTTCTGCACTTGGTATGGGTTTAACCTTTCTGGTGATAGTTTTTTCCTCTCTGACTGGACTAGGCTTAGCTGGCTGGCTGGGTATTCCCATGAATCCTGCATCAGCCAATGCACCGACTATTATACTTACCTTGGCTGTTGCTGATTCCGTCCACATTCTGACCACCATGTTTCACCAAATGCGGAACGGACGTGATCTGCACCAGGCTATTGAGCAGGCCATCCGGATCAATTTTCAACCGGTGCTGGTCACCAGCCTGACCACAGCTATTGGATTTCTGACCATGAATTTTTCCGATGCTCCTCCGTTTCGGGATCTCGGCAATGTTGTTGCAATGGGCATTATTGCCGCCTTTCTTTATTCGATATTGTTTTTGCCTGCCTTGGCCGCTGTTCTGCCGCTGAAAGCTGCGGAGCCATCTCCATCCTTCTCGCCTTCATCTTCGCATATCTATGAGTGTCTTGCCGATTTTATCGTGCGCAGACGAACCGCGATTTTTTGGGCTATGATCATAATGATTATCGGAGCCACCACGGGGATTTCTCGTATCCAGCTGGATGATGATTTTGTCAAGTTCTTTAGCCCACGTTTTGACTTCCGCCGCGCTACGGATTTTACCGCCGATAACCTGACCGGTATGTACATGATTGACTGGGATCTCAATTCAGGACGGGAAGGAGGGGTCAATGAACCCGAGTATCAGCACACGATTGAGGCCTTTGCTGATTGGTTTCGCCGTCAAAAGTATGTCTGTCATGTGTACGTCTTTACGGATATCATGAAGCAGATTAACCGTAATATGCATGATAACGATCCTGCGTATTACCGGCTCCCGGAAGAGCGGAATCTGGCAGCCCAGTACCTGCTTCTGTATGAGATGAATCTGCCCTTTGGTTTGGATTTGAACGACCGAATAAATATTGATAAATCGGCCGGCAGGATGACAGTGTCTCTTGTCGGGGCAAGTACCAGAGAGATGCGCGAGCTGGAAATCGCAGGCCGGGACTGGCTCAAGGAAAACGCCCCGCCTTCCATGTATACACAGGGTTCCGGTGTGACCATGATGTTTGCTCACCTTTCGGAGCGCAATATTAAGTCCATGCTTTCTTCCTCTTTGCTTGCCTTGACCCTGATTTCGATAATTATGGTTTTTGTTCTGCGCAGTGTTAAATTGGGTGTTCTCAGCCTGATCCCCAATATTGCCCCGGCATTTATGGGCTTTGGGGTGTGGGGATATGCCGTCGGGCAAGTCGGGCTTGCGGTTTCAGTGTTGATCGCTATGACTATGGG
>MTKS01000105.1 GCA_004028495.1 Candidatus Electrothrix marina | reverse complement strand
CGGAAGATTGCAGGAAGACAAGGCGGGTGAGGAGCAGGAGGAAATACTCCCTGAAGAAAACATTGCTCAGCCGGAACCGGCTGCGCACACATCCCCTGCCGCCACTGTCATCACTGATCCCATACGATCCGGTCAACGAATCGTTGTGGAGCAGGGGGATCTTATTGTGCTGACTTCGGTCGGCTCCGGGGCCGAGGTGACGGCAGCCGGAAATATCCATGTCTACGGAGCCCTGCGTGGGCGGGCCTTTGCCGGGAACACGGGCGACACCCGTGCCCGGATCTTTTGTCAGCAGCTGGAAGCGGAACTTGTCGCTGTGGCCGGGGTCTATCTGGTCAATGAAAAATTTCCCGACAGTCTGCGTGCTCAACCCGTACATATCCGGCTCCAGACAGAAAGAATACGTATCACTCCGTTATAAAAAAATAGCACATTCAACAAACTACCTGTCATCCAGGAGGACATATAGTTGACCAGAGTAATAGTAGTTACCTCCGGTAAAGGAGGTGTCGGCAAAACAACAACCAGTGCGGCCTTTGCAACCGGCTTGGCATTACAGGGCTATAAGACTGCGGTCATAGACTTTGATGTCGGCTTGCGCAATCTGGATCTGATTATGGGCTGCGAACGCAGGGTTGTCTACGATTTTGTCAATGTGATCAACAAAGAGGCCACTCTTAATCAAGCTCTCATCCGGGACAAGCGCATTGAAAACCTCCACATCCTGCCCGCATCCCAGACCCGGGATAAGGAAGCTCTGACCATGGAAGGCGTCGAAGCCGTCATCAATGAACTGAAGGAGACCTTTGACTACATCGTCTGTGACTCGCCGGCAGGGATTGAGCACGGTGCCTACATGGCCATGTACTTTGCCGACGAGGCGGTCGTGGTCACGAACCCGGAGATTTCCTCTGTACGGGATTCCGACAGAATCCTCGGTCTGTTGGCCAGTAAAACCAAGAGGGTTGTGGAAAACAGAACCCCGGTTAAAGAATATCTGCTTTTGACCAGATATTCTCCGGAACGGGTAAAAAACGGAGAAATGCTCTCTGTGGATGATATTCAGGAAATTCTCTCTATTCCGCTTCTGGGGGTCATACCGGAATCGCAATCAGTTCTCACGGCATCAAACCAGGGCATCCCTGTTATTATCAATAAAAACAGCAGAGCCGGCCTTGCCTACAGCGACTGTATCGGTCGTTTTCTCGGAGAAGAGATTGAGTTCCGCTTCATTGATGTCAAGAAGAGCGGCATTTTCGGCAAACTTTTCGGGGGGAGATAAATGGGATTATTTGATTATTTCCATGCGAACCGTAAGTCGGCCGATGTGGCCAAGGAGCGCCTGAGCATTCTCATCGCCCGGGATCATTTCCATAGAAATCAGCCCTCTTTTTTAGCGGCCTTGCAGAATGAACTTCTTGAAGTTATCAAGAAATACGTTGATATCGATCAGGATGACGTCACGGTCTCTCTGGACAGAGAAGAGGACTGCGAGATCCTGGAGCTGAATATCGCGTTGCCGGAAAAAGGGCGCTATAAGGAGGTGTAACCCTCTTCTGAACCCGGCCCCCCTCGGCATTACAGAAACACTATGAAAACACAACGCATTGCTGTCCTTCTTGTCTCCCTCTTTCTTGTCTCCTGCGCACCTGTTCGGACAGGGAAAAACAAAGCGATCAGCACCCGGGCTGTCGGGCATGATCTTGAGGTCTCTCTGCGTGGCGACGCTGCGGAGAGCCCCCTCTTCCTGCTTGTGAAAAAAGAAATGAACCGGTATGACCGTGAGCAGGTTAACCACGTCTTTGAACGCGGTCTGTCCGGCCGGACGTCATCCTGGACCAATCCGGACAGGGGCAACCAATATCGCATAACCCCGCTGCCGGCTCTTCAGACCATCGGCAGGAGTGTGTGCAGGAAGGCGAAAATGGAGGCGATGCTCAACGGCAGCGATCAGCTCGTAACAATCAACACCAAAGCATGCCGCGCCAAGAACGGCCGATGGCGGATCAGTGAGGAAAAACAGGATGTATTCCGGTAAATTTTCAGTCAGTACCAAGGCGCATATGCAATTTGCGGATATCACCCGGCGGGCCGGGCAGGCAGTGACCGAATCCGCAGTTGCCGACGGTATCCTCTACCTGTTTAATCCTCATACCACAGCCGGGCTGACCATCAACGAAGGCTGTGACCCGGATGTGCAGCACGACCTGCTGGGAGTATTCCGAACAATTATTCCAAGCTCCTACCCGTATCGTCATGCCGAGGGCAATTCACCTTCCCATATGATGGCGACCTTGACCGGCAGTGCCCTGACCGTGATCATTGCTGACGGCAAACTCCAGTTAGGTACGTGGCAGCGCATTTTTTTCTGTGAATACGACGGCCCCAGAAGCCGTAAGGTAAATTGGAAGGTAATAGCCGGATGACAAAAAAAGAAAAAATACCCTTTGAGCAGATCTGTTTCGGCCTTGACCGGAAACTGGATGAGCAATCGCTTGCTCTTTTTCTTCGTTTGTTCAGCAAGGATGAACTGCTGGATGCCTTGCTTCCTCGCCTGGAGGAAGATGAAATTACGGGTTTGGTCCAAAAAATAACCGAGCTGCTCCATAAGCATTTGGCAGAAAAAGAATACCATGAACTTTTTCTCGGGGATGAAGATCATTCGCATTGAGATCTTGACAAAAATGGACAGGAAGGACAAAATAGCATTTTGTGGAGATATTTCGTAACCTCCCCTCGACTTCTCACCGTATGAACAGCCCCGCCCCAAGGCGAAGGCGGCGGCATATTGAACCCGGAAATTTTGCAAAAAAGGATAGTCCATGAAAAATAATATGTTAGTGAAACCGCTCATTCAATCGATGCTCATACTCGCGCTGCCCAGCCTGCTGCTTTACCTGATCGCCGGCAGTCCTGAAGCAACCGTATGGAGTTCATTAGGAATGATCGTTATCGGGGGACTCCGAACGATACAGTGGATTATCGCCATGACCCTGGCTCTCTTTGTCTGTCTTGCCTTTCTCTTTGCCATCTTTTTCGGAGCAGTGGCCCTGTTTGACCGGGAAGTCTCCGCCAGGATGTACGGTAATTTCAAACACTCCTGCTCAGCCGGTTACTCCCGTTCATAGGCGGATGCTGCAACTCCACGCAGTCATCCGCGGAGGAAACAGAGAAAAAAGCAGAGGAATTGACAAAGCTGCTCCGTAAGCACTCGCTGGAAACCGGAGAGTTCTTCACCGCATGAACACCCCGCCCCAAGGCGGCAGTATATCGAGATTTAAATAAATTACAGGGTACGCCGCAAGCTGCGGGGTATCGAAGCCGGAAGTTCCGCAAAAAAAGGAAGGGCCTATGAAAAACAATATGTTACAAAAACCACTCATTCTTTCTGTGCTCATACTCACACTGCTCAGTACGTTGATTTATCTGATCGCCGGCAATCCTGAAGCAACGGTATGGAGTTCCTTCGGGCTGATCATTATGGGGATATTCCGAACGATACAGTGGATTATCGCCATGACCCTGGCTCTCCTTGTCTGCCTTGCTTTTCTCTTTGCTGTTTTTTTCGGAGCAGTGGCCCTGTTTGACCGGAATACTTCCGCCAAGATGTTTCATAACCTCAAAGCATTCCTGCTCAGCGGGTTGCTCCCGTTCACAGGGCAATGCTGCTGCAGCAATATTTCTTCCGTACAGTCGTCTTGTGAAGAGACGACAACAGAAGTGAAGACAGAGGCTCCGGCGGCGGAACAGGAACGTGAAGCGATGAATGCCGAAATAACCGGCATCCGGGAGCATCTGCATACCACCCACCAAGTCCTGATCGATAAAATCGACCAAATCACCTCACGCATCGACAGTCTGGAAGCAATGACTGCCGACATGGCCGGCAAAAAACAGCTGGACGATATGAGCCATGAAGTGCAGGATGCTGTGGATTCACTTGCCGGGATTCAGAGCGCGGTCTCTGCCATGCAAAGCTGTGTCGATCAAACCGAAAGCAAGCTGCAGGAAATCTCTCCGGATAAAATTCTCGGTGATCTTCCTCAACGAGTCCAAATTTTGGAAGAACAGCAGAGTGCTGCGGAACCGCCTGAACCTGTTGATATCACCCCGCTGCAAAGCGATATAAACGCTATGCAGTCCGAGCTTACCCAGGTCAAAGAAAAGGCGGACAAGGCCCTCCGGGCTGCAACAGACAACGCGGCTGCCCAGACCGCTCCGGCTGTCCAGGCTGTTCAGGAAGAAGCTCCGAAAAACACTCCCGAACCTGCTTCAGCCCCTCAGTCGGCACCGACCACTGCCGCTTCTGAGGACAAACCGGAAGAGCACCGTATCTTCAGCTATTTTGAAGATCCCGTTGATCGGGAAAAACTGGCAGAGCTGATGGCATCTACTCTGGATAAGAATATGAGCTATAAGCATGTGCTGAACTTTCTTGTCAAAGAATTAGGGCCGGTCAAGGGCAAAATTATCAGCTCCCATCCCTCGCTGAGCAAGGATTATATCCGTCAATGCCGTAAAAACCGCTGAGGAAAAACACTCATAGCGAGTTTTCTATAACTTTTCCCTTTATGCCATGTTCCGCTCCTCGCCCCTTTTCTCTCCAGGGGCGAGGAGCGACGGAATTTCCCCCAACCGCCCTCCCTGTCCGGGTACCGTAGTCCTCTTGTTCAGCGTACACCGGACATCCCGGGCGATTTCCCGCAAAGACAATGAAAAATAAATATATACTTCTCTCAATTCCGGCTCTTCTCCTGCTGATCTGGCTGGGCTGGTATTTTTCCGACAAACAGGTCATTAAACGTCAGCTCAACGAACTCACATGGAATCTCAATAAGGAGAAAGAGGAGGCCACACTGGAAACAGGGCTGAAGCTGCGCGAGATCAAACTGATGCTGGCCTCGGATGTTCGAGCCGTTGTTTCCGAGCGCAATTACAGTGAGACCGTGCCCCGCGATATGATCATCCGCTACCTGATGTACTATCGCGACAGGTACGAGATGCTGACGGTCAGCTTTGAGGATCTTCTGATTGAGCTGCCGGCAAAGGGTGAGGCCACTGCCTCGGCAACCGTGCTTGTGCAAAGAAAAAAATCGCAGAATGATCCGGAGGAACTCGGTGAGCCGGTGGAACTTCTCCTGAAGAAGGACAAGGAGAAGAAAGGAGGCAGAGACTGGCGGCTGGTTGAGGCAAAGGTCTCGGCAGCCTTGGTTGAATAGAGGGGGCGCAGGAGGGAGCGGATCGTTGCTCCCTGCTCTCTCAGGCTGGAAGCAACGATTGGAAGTTGTTTATTTGAGTACCTCTGTACTGCTTGCCGGGTCATCCGCACCGCTTGACGACCGGTCAGGTTGCGATTGTGATTGCGGCTGCGCAGCCGGAGAAGGCGCAAGCTCATCCTGCTTGACTGCGGCCTTCTTCTGAACAGGTGTCTTGCGAGGTTGTAAATCCTTTCTGATCTCCGCATCCTGAATAAAACTGCGGACGATATCCGCCCCCTGCTCAAGATAGGGCCTAGCCATAGAATCACGAAAAGAATGCTTTGGCGGTGAGAGGGTGGCTGCTAAAAACATAATAACAAGAACAGCAAAAACAGCACCCTTGGCCAGGGCAAGGGGCGCCCCAAGAAAAAAACGATTGCCCCAGCCCACAGCCTTGATCTGGATAACCTTGCGTATCAACTTCCCGATCAGTTTGAAAAGCAGGGTCGAGATAATAAGCAGGATAATAAAACTGCCCCCGAAAACGATCCTGGGACTTCCCGTGAGCTGACCGACATGGGGCATCAGGTCACCGGCATATTGACAGGACGCCGCATAACTGCCGATCAGGGCGATGACAAAGGGCAGCTGTCGGAAAAATCCGACCCAGAGTCCATGCACGACGAACAGGATCAGGACAGCAAGAAGAACAGAGTCAAAAAGGGGGATACTGGCGAGGTCCATAACGGGTAATCTCCAAAATGAGTTGAGTAAAAGAAACCTCTCCGGAAAGTACGTTTTTTTTGAGCGGCTCTTTTTCTTACAGACGGTTCTATTATACTGTTCTTTTATTATTTGACAAGTACCGCGCATCCCCGCATGAATCTATGAACATCCTTTCGTTCT
>MTKS01000104.1 GCA_004028495.1 Candidatus Electrothrix marina | reverse complement strand
TATCCCGTTGGGTACTATTATTCATAATGTCGAGATGAAAATCGGCAAAGGTGCTCAGATGGTACGTTCCGCCGGTGCTTCAGCTCAGCTCATGGCAAAAGAGGGTGAGTATGTCCTCGTAAAATTACCTTCAGGTGAAGTACGAAAATTTAACAAGCAATGCCGAGCCTGTATCGGATCTGTAGGAAACTCGGAGCACGGAAGTCAAAAACTCGGTAAAGCCGGACGTTCCCGATGGAAAGGACGGCGGCCTTCAGTTCGCGGCGTGGCAATGAACCCGGTTGATCATCCTATGGGCGGCGGTGAAGGAAAGAGTTCAGGCGGACGACATCCATGTACCCCGTGGGGTATGCCGACCAAGGGCTTTAAGACTCGTAAGCGTAAAGGTTCTGATCGTGACATCGTGACCAAGCGCAAGTAAATCAGGAGAATTTCACAATGCCACGTTCAATTAAGAAAGGTCCTTTTATTGATGACCACCTGATGAAAAAGGTGGAAAATGCACAGGAGTCCGGGTCTCGTAAGGTCATTAAGACATGGTCCAGGCGCTCCGACATCATTCCGGATATGGTGGGGCTCACCTTTGCTGTACATAACGGCAAAAAATTTATTCCGGTGTATATTTCGGAGAATATGGTCGGCCATAAGCTGGGCGAATTTTCCCCTACCAGAACCTATTACGGTCATGCAGCGGATAGAAAGGGCAAACGCTAGTAAAGATGGTACAAAGAGTATGCCTGTAATTATCAGCTCCAAACAAGATTACGATCAGGAGTCAGACGATGGAAACGAGAGCCGTCGCTAAATATATACGAATATCTCCGCAGAAGGCGAGGCTTGTTGCTGATGTTGTGCGGGGCAAAGATGTGGACACTGCGCTCACTACCCTGAGATTTATGCCGAAAAAAGCGGCAAAAATCATACGCAAGGTTTTGGAATCCGCAGTTGCGAATGCCGAACAGACAGAAACCATTGATGTTGATACTCTGTATGTGAAAGAGATTCAGATCAACGGGGGGCCTATGCTTAAAAGGTTTCGACCCCGTGCTATGGGAAGGGCCACGAGAATATTGAAACGGACCAGCCACATTACGGTGGTTGTTGATGAGGCCTGATTCAGGGTCGCACTTTAAGTCTTTGAGATTAACTGTATAGGGAAACGGAGGGATACCTTGGGACAGAAAGTCAATCCCATAGGACTGCGGCTCAATATTACCAGAACATGGGATTCGATCTGGTACGCTGATAAAGATTATGCCGCCAACCTGTATCAGGATCAGCAGATACGCAAGTATTTGAAGAAGAAGTTGTACCATGCCGGAATTGCACGCATTGTTATTGAACGTACCGGCGAGAAGGTACGGGTTAAGCTGCATACGGCCCGTCCGGGTATAGTTATCGGCAAGAAAGGGGCGGAAATTGAAAATCTGAAGCGCGATCTTGAGCAGAAGTTCGGTCGGGAGTGCATGATAGATATTCAGGAAGTACGACGCCCTGAAGCTGACGCTCAGCTTGTTGCGGAAAGCATCGCCACTCAGCTGGAACGCCGTATTGCCTTTCGAAGGGCAATGAAAAAGGCTATCAGCTCAGCCCTTCGCTTCGGAGTGAAAGGAATTAAGATTTCCTGCGCCGGTCGTCTCGGCGGAGCTGAAATGTCCAGAACAGAGTGGTTTAAGGAAGGGCGAGTACCCTTGCACACACTTCGTGCGGATATTGATTACGGTACGGCGGAAGCCAGTACAACGTATGGAATAATCGGTGTAAAAGTGTGGATTTTTAAAGGCGAAGTATTAGCGGACAGTGAAATATCTCAGGACTGATCAGAGTTCGGAGATAATATCGAACAGGTGTTATAAAAATGTTAAGTCCACGCAAGGTAAAACATAGAAAACAGCATAAGGGCAGGATGCGGGGAGAGGCTCAACGCGGGTCTCAGATAGCATTCGGCGATTATGCGTTAAAGGCTGTAGGCTGCGGTCGCATGACTGCTCAGCAGATAGAGTCGGCGCGTATTGCGATTAACAGAAAAGTTAAACGTGGCGGTAAGATGTGGATTCGCGTTTTTCCGGCAAAATCCATTACAAAGAAGCCTGCCGAGACCCGTATGGGTAAGGGTAAAGGTTCTCCGGATTCCTGGGTATGTGTTATTCATCCCGGCAAAATTCTTTATGAGCTGAAGGGCGTACCTGAGAGCGTTGCAAAAGAAGCTCTCAGGCTGGCCAGTTACAAGTTGCCGTTTCCGACCAAGGTTATTACAAGGAGAGACAGCATATGAAGGCGAGTGAGCTGCGTCGGATGAGTGACGAAGAGCTGAGAAAAAAAGAACTTGATCTTCGTGAGGATTTCTTTAAGCTTCGGTTTCAGCATAAGATCAGATCGTTGGAAAATCCAGCCCGTTTGCGCCAGATTCGTAAGGATATAGCAAGGGTACAGACCGTCCTGACTGAGCAGGCACAGGCGTGAACAGCCTGTCAGAATAAATACAGCATTGGATCATAAGATGACTGAAGAGCACAGGCCTAAAAAGACACAGTTAGGTTATGTAAAAAGTAACAGCATGGATAAAACGGTCGTCGTTCTTGTAGAGCGAAAGGTCCGTCATAAACTGTATGGCAAATATATTCGCCGTCATGTGAAGTACATGGCTCACGATGCAGTTAATGAATGTCAAGTCGGAGATACTGTACTTATAGAAGAATGTCGTCCGCTTTCAAAGAATAAGCGTTGGTTTGTTAAAACGATAGTCCAACGTGCCGTCTGATTGGCAGACCCACTTTGACAGGAACGATTTAATCAGGTGATACCATGATTCAGACAGAAACACTGCTGAATGTCGCAGACAACTCCGGAGCCAAGAAGGTTCTCTGTATCAGAGTGCTTGGAGGGAGTAAGCGTCGCTATGCGAGTATCGGCGATGTCATAGTAGTAACAGTAAAGGAAGCCATACCGCATGCCAAGGTCAAGAAAGGTGATGTGCTTGATGCAGTAATAGTGCGGACATCCAAGGCGATCAGTCGTCCTGAGGACACCTCGGTACGCTTTGATGATAATGCGGCGGTGTTGCTTTCAGGAAGCGGCGATCCGATAGGAACACGTATTTTCGGCCCGGTTGCCCGTGAATTGCGGTCACTTGGATTTATGAAGATTATATCTCTTGCACCGGAAGTACTGTAGAGAACAAGCTTACCGATGCAGGTTACGACACGAGGTAGGAAAATGCGGCAGGGACGGACAAGTTTACTGATAAATGACCAGGTAGAGATAATTACCGGTAAAGATAAAGGGCGGGTTGGCAAGATACTGAGACTGGACAGAGCAGCTGATCGAGCGTTTGTTGAACGCATCAATATGATCAAAAAGCATCAAAAGCCCGTTGATGCTCAGCAACCCGGCGAGATCATTGAGCGTGAAGCTTCAATTCATATTTCAAATCTTATGCTTGTCTGCCCTGAATGCACAAAAACAGTGCGAATCGGTAAGAAGATACTTGAGGACGGAGTTAAGGTGCGGATGTGCAAAAGCTGTGGTGCTACCCTGGAAAAATCCAAGAAGTAAGTAATCTGCTGCTGATTACGAAACGGAGAAAATGATATGGGGACAATGAAAGAACAGTACGAGAGTGAGTGTAAACCACAGCTCAAGGAAAAGTTCGGCTATTCAAACAAGTTGGAAATACCCAAGATTGAGAAGATAGTTCTTAATATGGGATTGGGTGAAGCTGTACAGAATCCTAAAATTGTTGAAAAAGCTGCTAATGAGTTGACATTGATCGCCGGGCAGAAGGCGGTTGTCACGAGAGCCAGAAAATCTATCGCTACCTTCAAATTGCGTGAAGGAATGCCGATCGGAACTCGTGTAACCCTGCGGCGTGAAAAAATGTACGATTTTTTGTCCAAGCTTATAAATATTGCTCTTCCCCGGGTTCGAGATTTTCGCGGAATATCTCCCAAGGGTTTTGACGGCAACGGTAATTTTTCCATGGGAATTAAAGAGCACATTATCTTCCCCGAGGTTGATTACGATAAGATTGACAAGATCAGAGGCTTGAACATTTCTTTTGTTACCAATGCCAAGACTGATGAAGAGGGACGTACCTTGCTGAAGACGCTTGGTATGCCGTTTAAAGAACAAAAAAACAGCACTGACCAATAAGGGTTATACACAGCAGGGAGCATTCAATGGCAAAAAAATCACTGATTGCCAAAGCGGGCCGTAAACCGAAATTTAAGGTGCGCTCATATAATCGATGTCAAATGTGCGGGCGCCCAAGGGCTTACCTGAGAAAATTCGGGTGTTGCAGGCTTTGTTTTCGTAAACTTGCGTCTGAAGGAAAGGTTACCGGTGTAACGAAGTCAAGTTGGTAATTCGGTTAATTAAAGTCTCACAATCGACTATTTAACAGAGGTGTATGTAGATGTCTATGAGTGATCCGTTGGCGGATTTTCTGACTCGTATCAGAAACGGTATTCAAGCCAACTTTACATCGGTTGATATTCCCTTGTCCAAGCTGAAGGTCAGAGTAGCTGATGTCCTGAAAAAAGAAGGATATATTGCTGATTATCATGTTGCTGACCAGGGTGTGCAGGGTACCTTGACGATAGATCTTAAATACGGCCCGAATAATGAAAAGGTAATAACCGGTATTCGCAGGGTTTCCAAGCCGGGGCTTCGTCAATATAAAAAGAGCGATGCAATTCCCAAGGTCATGAGCGGTCTTGGTGTAGCTGTTTTGTCGACATCTCACGGAGTGATCTCGGATCGTGAAGCGAAAAAGCTGAACGTGGGCGGTGAACTTCTCTGTGAAGTCTGGTAACCGCTCTTGTTCAGGAGGAACAACTAATGTCACGAATTGGAAAAGAGCCGATCACGCTCCCGAGCGGAGTTAAGGTTGAAATTGAAGGAACGCGCGTGAAGGTTTCAGGCGCAAAGGGTGCTCTTGAGCGAGATTGTCGACCGGAAATAGAGATAGAGCAGAAAGAAGGCCGGATTTTTTTCAATCCCAAGGGAAACAGTAAGCGTATTCGTTCGTTCTGGGGTATGACACGTACCCTGATAAAGAATATGGTTCTGGGAGTTAATGAAGGTTTTGAGAAAAAACTGGTTGTTGAAGGTGTGGGGTACCGTGCTAATGTAGCAGGTAAAACCCTTACCCTGAGCGTCGGCTATTCTAATCCGGTGGATTTTTCACTGCCGGAGGGCATCTCGGCCGACGTTGATAAAAATAATCAGATTACTGTTACCGGTATTGATAAAGAGCTGGTCGGTCAGACAGCCGCCAAGATCAGAGATATACGGAAGCCCGAGCCCTATAAAGGCAAAGGTATACGCTATATAGATGAGCATATCGTACGTAAGGTCGGCAAAGCCGGAGCAAAATAGTTAAGGATCAGGTGAAATAACCATCATGGCAAAGCAAAGTGATAAGTTATCAGCTCGCTCAAAACGTATCCGAAGAATTCGCAAGAAGGTCACCGGTACTCCTGAGCGCCCGAGAATGCGTGTATTTCGCAGTAATCGACATATCTATGTGCAGATAATTGATGATACCACGCAAAAAACTTTGGTATCAATGTCATCGGATGATAAATCCTTTGACGGATCCGACATAAAGGGCAAGAAAGAAAAAGCCGCCAAGGTCGGAGAGATTGTTGCACAACGGGCTGTTGAAGCCGGGATAAAAAAGGTTGTTTTCGACCGCGGCGGTAATTTGTATCACGGTCGGGTCAAGGCCCTCTCGGAAGGGGCACGCAAGGGCGGTTTGGTACTTTAACCTGCCGGGTGTATTTACATATTGAGTTATAAATATTTCAGGTAATGGAAAATCTATTGGGGGTGCTACTTGGCTGATTATAAGCGTGCCAAAGAAGGCAATCAGGACGAATTCATTGAGAAGATAGTCTATATTAACCGCGTTGCTAAAGTAGTAAAAGGTGGACGTCGGTTCAGCTTCAGTGCTATAGTCGTTGTCGGTGACGGACAGGGTAAGGTCGGTTACGGGCTGGGCAAGGCAAATCAGGTTCCTGAGGCTATTCGTAAAGGTGTTGAGAAGGCACGTAAGGATATGCAGAGAGTAGCATTGACGGATGTGTCCATTCCGCATCACATAGACGGTAAATTCAAATCCG
>MTKS01000103.1 GCA_004028495.1 Candidatus Electrothrix marina | reverse complement strand
CTGGAGCACCTGTCCAGTAACCTTTCCCCCTGAAACACAAGCGACGGGCAAATTGAGACAGACGCAGGAATCCGGCGAGACCTCCGACCCTACCGCATCTACATCCAACCCACCAGCCAAGACTGCCGCCACCGGCCCCATAATATCCCGTCCGTGAAAGGTGGAACTGACCGTGTCGGCAAAAAATTCTTTTTGTTCAACACAGTAAACCCTGCTGATAATTCCGTCGCGCAAAAGCAAGGACAGTATCCCGTTATCCGGGGCCACAAAGATCTGCTCATCGCCCGCAGCAGCCAAAATCCTCCGTTGGCTGCCCACTCCGGGATCAACAACAACCAGATGCACCGTTCCCGCAGGGAAAAAAGCATAACTGCTGTGCAGGACAATGGCGGCCCCGATAATATCCTGCCTGGGAATTGCATGACTGAGATCCACCAACTGAGCCCCTGGGTTTCGCCGGAGAATCGCACCCTTCATCTGGCCGACATAGGGATCAATCAGGCCGAAATCAGTTATCAGGCTTATAATGCCGGATGGCTGCATGGGACATTCCTACATGTTGTGAAAAAAAGGAAAGATAATGGAGAGGCCCTGACCTACTGCACATCAAAGCTCTGGCTATGGATTTGTTTGCCGTTGAGAAAGAGTCGAACCGTCCAGGTCCCGTAAAATTCCTTTTTAAAATCCTCACCGGTCAGCAAGTGCTTTACCGGGCCGTTCTTCCAAAGATTAAGCCAGGAACAAACCTTCAAGGACGGTGTGAACTTGGTAATCTCAAAAGAATAATTACTTTGATGCTCCAGCTCGCCCCAGGGAGTCAGCCAATCTGTTGTCAGAGTGAATTTTCCCGGTTGCAGCTGTCGGAACTCTACCAGCAGGTAGATTTTTTCATACGGGGTAAAAACAGTGATTGCCTCGGCAAAGGTTTTATCCTTATATAACCCGCTGTGGACAGAGGCGAAAGGAGAGGACGAGGCGAGTGCCGATCCTGCAAGGAGGAGATAAACAAGGGCGAACCGGAGCAGAATTAAATAACGGCTAGCTACGCGTAAAGGTGATCTTATGCCATTTTGCATATGCGCCGTGGTCATCGCAATTCCAGTCTTCTTCACCGTAAAATTTTATGATGTCGCCGACGGAGAAAAGCCCGAGGCGGTGCCGTTATGGTTAATATATAAAGCATAGGGGAATTGCCGTCGTGCACCCCTTTATGGCAGGCTTTATGGTCAATGAGTCCGTCGGCGGGGAGGAGCCTGTATCCTTCACGGATAAACTGATCTTAATCAGTATTAGAAAAGTCACTTTTTGTCAAACGGGATTTCCTGTTTTTTGACACGAGGAAAAAAGGCGGGCGATGGAGAGTTCGGGACAGAAAGTGTGTACGACCCTCTTGTGCAGTTCCCGCCCCGCTCAACACTTGAAGTGCCTCTCTATTGTGAGCTGGGATTGCCCCCTGAAACACCTGCAAAAGCATCTTCCTTGTCCGTTTTCGCCGCCCAAAGGGCTGTTTCGACATTTGGAAACAATGGCAACATTGTACCCAATCATTCTTGTTCAACGGGTAATAGCTACCCGGATTTGAGGCCAGCGAAGAACATCACTATTAAATTACTTGATGGTAACACCGACGGTAATTTATTTTCATTGCGACAAGATACAATGATAACAACATTAAAAAATGTATATTGCATAATCATGGCATAATTACTGCTTAAGAAATAGAAAGTTTTCCTTTTTCCTCTGTTTTTTGATGCTTTCGTGAAAAATCCAAATCTTCGGAAATTCATTCAGTAACTCAATGTATTACCGTTAGAGATTTTTCGCTTTCTGCGCTTTTTACAAGATCATCTTTTGTATCTCCTCAAAAAAATACAGATAATTATATCTGTATACCTTGTCCGGTGTCGTATCCAGCGTTAAACATAAGTTTTTTTCCAAACAGATCGTATTGATCATTGAGGTTATAATGACGAATGAACGCACTATAAATTGTTGGGAATTTAAAAAATGCGGTAGAGAGCCCAACGGAATAAATGCCTTTGCACTTGGAGTATGCCCTGTGTCTACTTATGATCGACTGAACGGTGTCCATGACGGCAAGAACGGCGGGCGTTGCTGTTGGATTTTTCATGGTGCTTTTTCTTGCGGAATGGAGGATCCAGCAAGTTACGAGGTGGAAACAGCAGAATGCGGCAAATGTGACTTTTACAGTTTAGTTAAAAAATCAAAAGAGTTACTTGTCGCATCGTGACGACATCTTAAATATTTCAGAGTTAAAAATCCTGCTACCTGCCGGGTGTGTGCGTAACGCATGGACCCTCTTTTCTTGCCTTAGCCCTCAAATTCCGGCCTTGTCTTCCCTCGTTGAGATGTAAATCTATGACCTCACCCTCTCCTCCGTCGCCCTTCCCTCCGATTTTGCCCTGAAAATTCGAGTATACTTTTTACCTGTTTGGAAAAAGGTTGTTGTTTACTTTTGCAAGCCGGAATGGTTAGTTCACTGCAACAGAGCCAACCGGTTTTTAAAATTAAGGAACGTCTCGTTTATGCCCCTATCATGGAATGAAATACGCAACCGGGCCTTTGCCTTTGCTGCGGAATGGAAGGACGAAACCAGCGAACATGCGGAAGCAAAATCTTTCTGGGATGATTTCTTCAATGTGTTTGGTATTTCCCGCAGGCGGGTGGCCAGCTTTGAGCAACACGTCAAAAAGGGTGACGGCAAAGCCGGGTTTATTGATCTGCTCTGGAAAGGTACTCTGCTGATCGAACATAAATCAAAAGGAAAAGATCTTGATCGCGCCCATCATCAGGCAACTGATTATTTTTCCGGGCTGACTGATAAAGAGCTGCCCAAGTTCATTCTGGTTTCCGATTTCGAGCGGTTCCGACTTTATGATTATGACCGAGGTGGGGAAATCGTTGCCGAGTTTCAGCTTGCCGACCTGCCCGCCAATATCAAGCATTTCGCCTTTATGGCGGGCTATACAGCAACGGAAGTACGCCCGGAAGATCCGGTCAATATCAAGGCGGCGGAAAAAATGGGTCGCCTGCATGATGAGCTCAAGGCTATCGGTTATGCGGGCCATGATCTGGAGCGGTATCTTGTCCGCCTGCTCTTCTGTCTCTTTGCCGAAGACACCGGCATCTTTGAAAAGAACCTGTTGCGTGACCTTATTCAAATCCATACGGCTGAAGACGGTTCCGACCTTGCCGACCGCCTGAACCATCTTTTTCAGGTGCTCAACACTCCCCATGAACAACGGCTGGCAACCCTGCCCGAGCATTTAGCGGCCTTTGAATATATCAACGGGGATCTGTTCGCCGAATCCCTGCCCGTGGCCGGATTCAATGCCGACATGCGGAATATGCTGCTTGATGCCTGCGAGCTGGATTGGGCCGGGATTTCTCCGGCTATCTTTGGTAGTCTGTTTCAGTCGGTCATGGATGCGGAAGAGCGGCGAAACCTGGGAGCGCATTACACCTCTGAAGCCAATATTCTCAAGCTGATCAATCCCCTTTTTCTGGAGGATCTACAAGGCGAGTTTGCGCGGGTCAAAAAGTCGAAAAAGAAGCTTACTGAATTCCACGCCAAACTGTCCCGACTCACCTTTCTTGACCCGGCTTGCGGCTGTGGTAATTTTTTGGTTATCACCTACAGAGAATTGCGGCTCCTTGAGCTGGAAGTACTGAAAGTTCTCTATCCGGGCGGTCAGGGGGTAGTTGATGTAGGGATGCTGATCCGGGTAAATGTGGATCAGTTTTACGGGATTGAATACGAAGAGTTCCCGGCGCAGATTGCCCAGGTTGCCATGTGGCTGGTTGATCATCAGATAAACCTAAAGGTTTCGGAAGCCTTCGGCATGTACTTTGCCCGTATCCCCTTACAATCCAGCGCTAATATTGTTCATGGAAATGCGTTGGAAATCCCTTGGGAAAGCGTGGTTGAGCAGGAGCGACTTTCCTATATTCTTGGTAATCCGCCCTTTATCGGTTCCAAATATCAGCAGCCGGAGCAACGGGCGGAGATTGCCGCAATCAGCGGTAAGATAAAAGGTTGCGGTATTCTGGATTATGTCACGGGCTGGTATTTTCTGGCAGCGCAGTATATTCAGGGTACCCAGATTGAATGCGCCTTTGTTTCGACAAATTCAATCGCCCAGGGAGAGCAGGTCGGGGTTTTATGGAAAAAACTGGCTGTGGAAAATATCAGCATCAACTTTGCCCATCGCACCTTTCAGTGGAACAGCGAAGCAAGGGGCAAGGCGGCTGTGCATTGCGTGATTATCGGTTTTGCCGCATTCAGCCGCAAGGAAAAGAGGATTTACGAATATGATGATATCCGGTCCGAACCGCATGAGATAAAGGCGGCGAACATTAACGCCTATCTTGTTGATGGCCCTTTGGTTGTTCTTGAGAATCAAAGGAATCCCTTATGCGATGCACCCAAGGTCGGCATCGGCAATCAGCCTATTGACGGCGGTCACTATCTGTTCACGCCGGAAGAAAAAGCGGCATTTCTTGCGATAGAGCCCAAGGCAGCTCCATTTTTCAGACAATGGATAGGGGCAAGAGAATTTCTCAATGGTATTGAACGGTGGTGTTTGTGGTTGGGAGATTGCTCACCGGCAGAACTGAAACAGATGCCAGCCTGTATTGAACGGATAAAAAAAGTACAAGCTCTCAGGATGGAAAGCAAAAGGAAATCTACATTGAAATTGGCTACGACTCCGACTCGGTTTTGTGTTGAAAATATGCCAGCCGGGAATTATCTTCTTATTCCGGGCGTTTCATCTGAAAGAAGAAAGTATATTCCGTTCGGGTTTATCTCGCCTGAAATCATGGCAAGCAACTTGGTCAATATCTCGCAAAGTGCCGAACCCTATCACTTCGGCATACTCTCTTCCACCATGCACATGGCTTGGATGCGCTACACGGCAGGCAGATTAAAAAGCGATTATCGCTATTCCATCGGCCTTGTCTACAACAACTTCCCCTGGCCCATCAACGCAACAGATAAGCAAAAAGCAAAGGTGGAACAGGCAGCCCAGGCCGTACTTGCCGCCCGCGCCCAGTTCCCAGACAGCACCCTTGCCGACCTGTACGACCCGCTGACCATGCCCGCACAATTGACCAAGGCCCATGCCGCCTTAGACAAGGCCGTTGATACATGCTACCGCTCCCAACCCTTTACCAACGAACTGAACAGAATGCAGTTCCTTTTTGCCCTGTACGAGGAATTGACCGCAGAGAATGAGGGGTTAATTAAGGTTACATAACTAATATTACGTAAAATTACAGCCCCATTCAAAAAAGGGGGCCGTCAAACAAGAAGACTTCTCAGTTCATCAAAAACATTAAACAACACCATGAACAAAATACGACTAGCCCTGATCGCCGGAGGCACCTCCGGCGAACGCGAGGTCTCACTGAAAGGCGCCGCCGGAGTAGAACAGGCCCTGAATAAAGAGAAATACGAGGTTGTGCGCTACGATCCCGCCATTGACTTGGCCCGTCTTGCCGCAGATGCAGAGCAGCTGGACGCAGCCTTCATTCTTCTGCACGGCATCCACGGCGAGGACGGTACAGTCCAGGGCATGCTGGAGCTACTGGGCATCCCCTACCAGGGTTCCGGCGTGCTGGGCAGTGCCCTGGCAATGGATAAGAATCTCGCCAAAACCATGTACCGCCTGCACGGCCTGCCGATTGCAGCCTGGGAAATGGCGAGCAAGGAACATATCGCCGACCCTGCCCCTCTGCTGGCCAAACTCACCCTGCCTGTGGTGGTCAAACCTATCCGCCAGGGCTCCTCTCTGGGCATGTCCCTTGTCCGTGAACCAAAACAGCTCTCCCCTGCCCTGACCACCGCCTTTGAGCACGACAACCAGGTTATGGTGGAAGAGTTTATCCAAGGTCGGGAAATCACCGTGGGTGTGCTCGGCAATGACGAGCTGACGCCCCTGCCCCTGGTGGAGGTCATCCCTGATGCAAAATACGCGTTCTTTGATTACGAGGCCAAGTACCAGCCCGGTGCCACCCGCGAGGTCTGCCCGGCAGAGGTGGACGACAGCATCCGCGACAAGGCCCAACAGTACGGCCTTACTGCACATCGCGCTTTGCAATTGC
>MTKS01000102.1 GCA_004028495.1 Candidatus Electrothrix marina | reverse complement strand
CCATCGTATAAGAGCAGCAGTACGATCTCCTGAATTGACTTTGTCTCTCTGCCAGCTTTTTTCTATCGAGCAACTCTACTTCTCCAAAGGTGGTCACTATGAAGTGCAATAGACGCCAATTTACCCGCATTAAATTTCCTCGCCCTGTTATCCTTGATTTCGGCAAAAATAAATATAAATGCTCCGCGACCAATTTCAGCCTCAGCGGAATGTACGTCCAAGGATGGTTTAAACAACATGCAGGTGATGTCTGCGATATAAAATTATCTCTCTCCGAAACCGAGCCGGAAATGACCATCAAGGCTGTCTGCTGCGTTGTCAGGCTGGAAAAAGATGGACTGGCCTTACGGTTTACTTCTATGGAACCGGACAGCTTTTTATTCCTCCAAGAGGCTCTCCTGTATAAAAACAACGCCCATTGGTGCAAGCAACCGGACGGGACAGCCCCTCCTCTATATAATTGGAAAATCCTTTAAACAGAGAAAAAATAAGGGTATTGAGGAAATTCTCCCCGTAGGAAACAAGTCGTCAAAATTCCACCCCCTTCTGCGCTGTAATTCCTTGCCGATACGGATGTTTGACAGGCTGCATTTCCGTAACCAGATCAGCAAGTTCAATAAGTTCCTCCTCCGCATCACGCCCGGTAATGCAGATATGCAGGTCAGCGGGCTTCCTGCGAAGCACCTCCAGAGCCTCCTCTTTCTCAATCATACCGTAACGCAGCAGATAAGTGAACTCATCAAGCACCACGGCATTATAACCTCCTGACATAATGGCTTCTTTGGCCTTTTCCCAGGCCTCTCGGGCCGCCGCCTTATCTTTTTCCACATCATCGGATTTCCAGGTGAACCCTCTTCCCATAACATGAAAATCAACCTCCTCCCTGAAACGGGCCAGTGCCTCCATCTCACCATATTTCCAGCTTCCCTTAATAAACTGAATAAAACAGGTTTTCATCCCGTGGCCGGCTGCCCGCATGGTCATACCCAGAGCAGCAGTTGTTTTCCCTTTGCCATGACCGGTAAAAATAAGGATCAGTCCTTTTTTCTTCATAATATTCTCTTTGAAATTCCGTAAGAAGAAATTGTTGAAAAACTTGTTAACAACTTGTTGACAATCATCTTAAAACATTGTTGATAACTATAAAGTCTCATATATACACAATCGGTCTCCAGACTGTAAACGCTTTTTACTAACATAATTTTTCAAAAAAAAACAAATTGATAAATTCTTTTTCCACAAACTGACACCCTTAATACTAATAATAAAGTTTTATATATAAAAAGAAGGAGTAACTACTATGCCGTTCCATTTCAATATCGCAAGAGAAGATCTTCTCCGAGCAATCAGTGCACAACAGCAGATCACAAATAAAAAAGGAACACTTGCCATCTTGGCAAACGTTCTGATGGAGGTAAAAAATAATGAACTTATTTTTACAGCGACGGACTTGGAGATAAGCCTCAAACAAACTGTACCGGCTGAAGTTTTCGAAACCGGCAGCCTGACGCTTCCCTCCAAAAAACTTTTTTGAGTTGGCTCGGGAATCAGGATCTCCGACATTGAATTTTAAAGAAGGAGAGAAGAACTGGATCAATATCACAGCAGGCAGCAGTACATATAAACTTGCCGGTATGGTCACAGAGGAATTTCCTCAATTCGAGCAGTATAACGAAGAGGATTTGGTGGAAATTCAAGGAGAGGTTGTTTGCGATCTTATTGACAAAACAATGTTTTCTATCGCGACTGAAAAAGAAAATATGTATAATCTCAACGCGGCTCTTTTTCAGCAGCTTATTGAAGATGAAAAAACAGTCTTCAGGATGGTGACTTCAGACGGCCATCGTCTCAGTATTATGCGGAGAGAGACTGAAGGTGCTCCTCTTCCGAACTTTGATAAATTTATCTTGATTCCGAGGCGGGGGATACAGCAGATAAGAAAATTCGGAGAAGAGCAGGATACCTTTCAATTCGGTGTTGAAAAGAAAAAGATCGTCCTGAAAAGTGACGACTCCATTCTTGTGATCAGACTGATGGAAGGGGAATTTCCGGATTTTGAAAATATCCTGAATTTCATATCCAAAGAGGATAATATTCTTATCAACAAGATACTCTTTCTGGAGTCCTTAAAACGAATCAATCTCTTTACCGAAGATATCTTCCATGCAATCAAATTCGAGCTGGATAATAATCAACTGGTGCTGACTTCCGAACATGCTGATTTCGGTTCAGCAAGAGACGAGATCGCCATCGAATATACCGGGGAAAAATTGTCTATGGGATTCAACTGCCGATATTTTATGGAGGCTCTTCAGGTTATGGAGGGAGAAAGCATCCAGGCCTCTATCAGCTCCAATGAAAGTCCATGCCTCATTACTTCGGAAGACGATGAAGGATTTCTGGGCATCATTATGCCGATGAAGCTCAGTTAGTTCAGTTAGTTTTCCGCTTCGCTCTCAAGGGAGAGAGGGAATGCTTCAGCAGAGCATTCCCCTTCCCTCGGGATGTGGACGGTATCGAACAGAAAAGGCGTTTCTTTCAGAAAAGAAAGAAGTTACTGTTTGAAAATTTTCCTCCCAAACAGGGGATAAAAAAGAAACCCCTTCCTTGGTTCCTTTTTCAAAAAGAAACTCAAAAAAATTGTTGATTGACAAATACCCTGAAATGCGATTAATTATCAAATTTAAAATTTTCGTTTCAATTGTGCAGACCATGCTTCACACACAACTTCCTGCTGTTTGAAACAGTAAAGATATAAAAAAATTATTTGTGTGGATAAAATTACAAAAATGACATTATAGGGCTCATTTTTTCCGAATTAATTTAATCAAAGGAGAACGCAAATGGCAATGACGGTAAAAGGTATCGCCGAAAGCATCAATATCATGGGGACTCGAAGCGGTTCAGCCATGAAAGAACGTATTCAGGGACCGATCCAGGAAATGGCAAAAGAAGAGACGGCTGCCGGAGGATCGTATCTTGACCTGAACATCGGACCGGCACGCAAGGACGGCACCGAACTGATGCCTTGGGTGGTACAGACCGTGGAAGAGACTGTGGACACTCCGCTCTGCCTGGACACCACCAACACCGATGCTATGATTGCGGGTTTCAAAGCGGTTAAAAATAAGGAAGCCGCTATCATGAACTCCATTTCGGCACAGCCGGAACGAATGGAAGCTCTTATCCCGGTGGCTGCCGAAGCCAAATGCAATGTTATCGCCCTGCTCTGGGGACCGGATGGAATGCCCCGTGATTCTAACGAACGTGCCGCTATGGCGGTCGATCTCATGATGGCTATGAACGAGGCGGGTATTCCCAATGAGAAGATCCTGTTCGATCCTATCGGAACTCCTATGACCTTGGGTGCAGATCAGATAGCTTCCGGTTTAGAGTTCATGATGATGCTGGCGGATATAGCTCCGGGGGCCGGTTCCACAGTCGGTCTGTCCAATGTATCCAACGGCGTAGCCGAGCATCTGCGCAAATACCTGGATCGTACCTACCTGATCATGCTGATGAAATACGGTCTCAGCACCGCTATTGTCAACTCCTACGATAAAGATCTGATGGCCATCTGTAAAGGTGAGAGTCAGGATCTGGTGGATCTGGTTCACGGTATGATGGACGGTGATATGCCTGATCCTGCTACCTTGGAAGGAGCTGCACTTGAGCATTACAAGACCTTCCGTTGTCTTTCCGGTCAGGCTATCTTTTCTGAATCCTGGTTGGATCTGTAAAAAGCCTCTTTTTTCAGAGAGAGAAAAGGGCATTTTTGTAGAAAGATGCCCTTTTAAAAAAAGCTCTCCTTGCTTCAAGAGTCCAAGGAGTTTGTCATAATTCTTCTTTTATCTTCTTTGCCCCTCAGCGGCTAGGATATACCACGTTAGGAAATTGAGTTCGCAATAAAAAAATATCATCTTCACGTCAACTTTCCTTAAAAAAATATGAAAACTGCAAATAATTGGTCAAAATCATCCTGGCGAAGTCTTCCTGTTTTACAACAGCCGAACTGGCCAGATGAAAATGAATTGAACAGTGTTCTTCAGACGATCTCAGATCTTCCCCCGTTAGTTTTTGCCGGTGAAATACGCGATTTAAAAAATAAATTAGCCAAGGCTGTCCAGGGAGAAGCCTTTTTGCTGCAAGGAGGCGATTGCTCGGAAGAATTTTGCCGCTGCACTGCTCCCAACATCAGAGATACCTTGAAGGTGCTGTTGCAGATGGCGGTTACCCTGACCTATGCCGGGGAAAAGCCGGTCATCAAGGTCGGTCGAATTGCCGGACAGTATGCCAAACCACGGTCCAGCGATACTGAGATGATTGACGGGGTTGAGCTGCCCAGTTACCGTGGCGATATGTGTAACTCGGAAGAGCCCGATCCTGCGGCCCGTATTCCTGACCCGACTCGACTTTTGCAGGGCTATAATATGTCTGCGGCCAGTCTGAATCTGCTCCGAGCCTTTACTCGAGGCGGTTTCGGAGCCTTGGATAAGGTGCAGGCCTGGAATCAGGAGTTTGTTAAAGAATCTCCCATGGGACGTTCCTATGAACGTCTGGCCAAACAGATCAGTCGAGCTATGAAGTTCATGCAAACTGTCGGCTTTGACACGAATACCCCTCAGCTGAAAGAGGTGGAGTTTTACACTTCACATGAGGCGTTATTTCTCGGCTACGAAGAGGCCCTTACTCGTGAGGACTCTCTTGAAGGCGGTTGGTATGATTGCTCCGGCCATATGCTTTGGATCGGTGACCGTACCCGTCAGATTGACGGAGCCCATATTGAGTTTCTCCGTGGCGTCCTGAATCCCTTGGGGATGAAAGTTGGTCCGAAGCATGATATTGATGACATCCTTGCCATTATTGATAAACTGAATCCAAACAACGAAGCAGGCAGGATAACGCTGATCACCCGCTTTGGGGCAAAGGATGTTGAGAAGCATTTGCCGCCGCTGCTCAGGGTTATGAAAAAAGAGGGGAAGAACGTCCTCTGGAGCTGCGATCCAATGCATGCCAATATTCGCAAAACAGATGCCGGCCATAAAACCAGGAGTTTTGACGACATCCTTTCAGAGCTGCGTCAATTTTTCGAGTTACATTGGGCAGAAGGAACAATCCCGGGAGGTGTGCATTTTGAACTGACCGGTGCTGATGTTACTGAATGTACCGGCGGTGCCCGCCAGTTGGCAGATGAACAGTTGGGACAGAATTATCTGACCACCTGTGATCCTCGACTGAATGCGGAACAGTCTTTAGAAATGGCCTTTCAGATCGCTGAAATGATGAAAAATTAAATGGTTATTCTCTAAATTCTATAATTTTTCGGTCTCTGTAGAACGCCTCCGTATTCTTGATACGGAGGCGTTTTTTACGTTTTATAAAATTTATCCTGTTCAATCCGCCACTCCTTTATAGACAGCTTTTTTTGCCGTCTCGCTTGATTATTTACATGATTACAATATGTTCCTGTATCTGTTTTATGTTGATATAACCTGCTGCCGCAGTTGCATGTTTGATGTAGCAGTTTCAGGTTGAGTTTATCTTGAAAAAGGTTCTCTCTGAAAAACCGCTGAAAAATTTGACGTTTCATCCACCCGGTATTTCCTTATTTTTTATCAAGTTTTCAAAAAAGCCACCATGCATACAACCGTTGAGCAGGTCACCCGTCGAATCATTGAGCGCAGCCGAAGAAGTCGCACAGCCTATATAGAGCAGATGGAAGAGGCTGCCGGAAAAAGCCTGAGAGGTCCTTTCCGGAAGCAGCTGCCCGGCAGCAACCTTGCCCATGATCTGGCAGGTTGCCCGTCTTGTCGTTCAGCCCTGCTTGATGATAAGACGCCCAACATCGGGATTATCTCTTCGTATAACGATGTGGTTTCGGCCCACCAGCCCTTGGGGGGCTATCCCGACCTGATCAAGGAGGCTGTGGCTGAAGCAGGTGGGAACGCCCAGGTTGCCGGGGGGGTGCCTGCCATGTGCGACGGCGTCACGCAGGGTGAACCGGGCATGGACCTGAGCCTGATGAGCCGGGACGTGATCGCCCTGTCCACAGTGATTGCCCTCTCGCATAACGTCTTTGACGGGGCATTGCTCCTGGGAGTCTGCGATAAGATTATGCCCGGTCTGCT
>MTKS01000101.1 GCA_004028495.1 Candidatus Electrothrix marina | reverse complement strand
TAATTAAGAGCATAAGCATAAACCATAAGCGCAGATTCGATGGCAGCATGACGGGGAGAGTTATCAATCAAAATCCATGATCCCCAGCAAAAACTATCCTCACGTGCGTCGTAACAACGCACAGTACCAATGAATTCACCCTCAAATTCAATAATAAAATACGCTTGATCCTGCATTTGTGCATAGCGAGTCAGCCATGCTTGCTGCGATTCAATGTCATTACTGACCGGGCTAAGATAACGAGATCTTTTTTCATTAGTGCGCAACATTAGAATAAATTCAGCATCAGTTACAGTTGCATCTCGAAACGCCAACGTTTTTCCAGTTACTCTGCGAGCTTTTTGAATTTGGGGGAGATAGAGGGTGCTCATAATAACCCACCTTCATTATACTGAGTCATAACTGAAGAACTCCCTATGCGCACGATTTCGCCCTGCGACAACTCAATAACAGTATCGCATCCTTCCAAAGTAGAAAGCCGATGGGCAATCATCAAGACAGTCAGATTATCATCTAAGCTATCAATAGCCGACATCACCGCCTTTTCCGTTGTATCATCAAGGGCACTGGTCGCCTCATCCAGCACAAAAATTTTAGCCTCTTTATACAAGGCTCGTGCGATCCCAATACGCTGCCGCTGCCCCCCGGAAAGCCGAACACCTCGTTCACCGACCAAAGTTTGATACCCATGCGGTAAGGTCTCTATAAAATCATGAATCTGAGCTAACTTGGCAGCTTTTCGGACCTGCTCTATGTCAATTTTAGTTACCGGAATTCCAAAGGCGATATTTTCCAACATTGATCCATCAGCCAAAAAAATAGCTTGTGAAACATGGGCGATATTCTGTTGCCAAGCTTTCACGTTAGCTGAGTCAATATTCATGCCGTCCACCCATAATTGCCCCCCTGCTGGGGTCAACAGGCCCATAATGACATCCAGCAAGGTACTCTTACCGCTACCTGTCTCTCCAATAAATCCTACTCTGGAACCTTTCGGTATGGTCAGTCGAACATTGGACAGAACTTTCTTCTCGGTACCTGCATACTGAAAGCTGATATCTTGAAGTTCAATATTTTTTCTGAAGTCCAATGACGAGATAAGAGGATCCCCTGTTTTTACGGCCTTGTTTGCAACAGTCAGCCATGCAACGACATCCGTCAACACGGCATGGTTACCGTTAATAAGGGACCAGGAATAATAAATCTGCTGAAGTCCCGGTAAAAGACGTTGGGCTCCCAAGGCAAAGGCACCCAGTAAGGGTAAGGCGTTCTGGCCGGATGAGGGACCGGTTTGCATTGCATAGGCCAGTAAGGCTATCAGAGTAATACCCAGGACCTCAAGTAAATTTTTTGGCACCGTACTTAAGAAGGAATTTTGGACAGCGGCATATTGGATTCTTCTCACCGTTTTTGCATAGCCCTGACTGAAAACCTCTTGACTGTTATCCAGAATAACATCTCGAATCCCCCCAAGACCTTCCTGCATGCATTTAACCGATTGCGGTTGATTTTCTCGTATAATATCGCTATTTCTTCTCACCTTTTTTCGAACAAAACGGGCAATGAGGACATATCCACCGCCCCAGCTGATAAAGGCAATCAAGGCAACAAAGGGATTGATATAAATAAGGGTGGTGACAATGGCAAGGCTCATAACCAAAGCTGTCAGCAAAGAAAGAACCTGCATAATGCCTGCGCCAATGGCAGCACCAACCTTCTCGGTTGTCAGACTGATCAAATCGCTACTATTATGGGCGAGATGAAACTCATAGGGCTTATTAAGGGCCATTACGTAGATATCATGGCGCAACTGGGTACCCATGGCAGCAGTTAACCTACTATTGTACCAGAGCTGGGCAATCCGTATTGCGGATGAGAAGACAGCGATAAGGATAAAGGCAAGAGTGAGGGGCAAGAGGAGATCCCCAGCTGCCTCGGCTCCCAACATATGTACAAGAGGCTTTATCCAGGAAAGCTTGAAAAGTTGTTCTGGCGCGGTCAGTACACCAAGAAAAGGGATAACAGCCCCTATGGTTATAACCTCAGCAAAGACGGAGACAAGCATAAGCAAAAAAAGCACGAGAAATTGATTCCGGCGTTTTTTCCCTAGATACCTCCACAGGATAATTATATTCTTAATCAGACTAGAGTTTCGTAGCATAATATGAAAAGACTTTACTCACACTTCTTCCGGGAGAAATAAATGACGCAGAAAACAAAATTCACCCGACGCAGGTTCTTTCGTTTAGGCTTATATGCCTTGGCCCCTTATGGGCTGGCTTTTTCTGACGGATTTTTTATTGAACGCAAATGGATTCACCTCAACCACATCGTTCTGAGCAAAAAACCGACTTGCCGCATTGCTCATTTCACTGACGTTCATCATAAAGGTGACATGGCCTATTTCAAGAAGGTCATTGCCAAGATCAACAGCCTCCAACCGGACTTTGTCTGCTTTACCGGCGATCTCATCGAAGAGGCCTCCTACCTTGAAGAAGCCATATCCTGCTTACAGGAGATACAATACCCGCTTTTTGGTATACCTGGCAATCATGATTATTGGAGCGGTATATCATTTACTGCCCTGCAAACATGTTGCGAGAAAACCGGAGGCGCTTGGCTCTTGGACCAAGAAGTATTATCGCCTGACGGAGAAATAGCCATTATCGGCTCAGCAGGTCAGAGTGTCAGCTCTCAGCCACCTCTGAATAAGGGAGCACTTAAACGTATATTGCTACACCATTACCCGGCTTCTGTCGATAATATACCGCAAAAGTTTGATCTTATTCTCTCTGGACACTCACATGGAGGACAGGTTCGCCTGCCGTTTTACGGTGCGATAACTTTGCCTTATGGGGTGGGGAAGTATGACATGGGATTGTTTCAAACAAAGGCAGGACCGCTCTTTGTTAATGCTGGGATAGGGTACTGGGCGCTTCCTATACGTATTCTTTGCCGACCGGAGATTGCCCTGATAGAGATATAACTCAGCCTGTGCTGGAATTTCACAGGCAAAGAGTCTCGATACAGCTTGCCTGGAAATCAGACGTTTTCTTTTCTCAATCACGGCGCGAAAATAATGAAAAATCCCCAAGCAATGAGCCGGTTATTCGAATAAAACCAAACTGATGCCTCTCTAGTATATCTAAGGCCTCCTTCACCTGATCGCTATCCTTCTTATTCATTGTCAGTTGCACATACCCTGTTATTATAATGAGTGGTCTTTCTGTCTCTACGTAGAAATTTACTATACGATAAAATATTTTCTTAATGGTATCAACGCTCTCGCTCATCAAATACAACTCGCTCATACTAATAATTTTCATTGCACCCCCTCCTTGCAAGCAATAATCATTATCATACAGAAGAATATTACCACACCGTATTACTGCAAGCAAAGAAATATCATGAAAGACCTGCAAAGGTGCTCATTAAAAAACATATTGACCAAGGGATGTTACACAAAACAAAAAGCACAGGGGAAGGAAAGAATCATTTTTTGCGCTTTATTCGGGCTGTGGCCTCAGCCGACCAAGGTTCCTCGGGCCAATGGTGCTTGGGATAGCGTCCCTTCATTTCCTTGCGCACCGCAAAATAACTGCTCTGCCAGAAGCCACGCAAATCCTGGGTGATCTGCACCGGTCTCCGGGCAGGCGAGAGAAGGTGGAGCACCACCGGCACCCGGCCTTGGCAGACTGCAGGGGTTTCAGCCAGACCGAAGACCTCCTGAAGGCGAACAGCCAAAATCGGCGGTTCGCCGGGACGGTACTCCAAACGAATCCTGGAACCGCTGGGAACCTGGATATGGGTAGGCGCGTCCTTTTCAACGCGTTGCTGTTGCCGGAAATCCAAGCGGGATCGGAGGATCTGCTCCAAATTCAACGCGGCACATCCCTTGATCGTGCGGATACCGCTCAGATAGGGGAGCAGCCAATCCTCCAGCTCAGCCAGCAGGGTTGCGTCGGACAGATCCGGCCAATCAGCCGACGGCTGCCAAGCTCGAAGACAGAGCAAGCGGACCTGAAGCTGCCGGGCCTTTGCAGACCAATGCAGGATTTCGATACCCAGCTCCCGAATTCCTGAAAGCAGAGCATGCTGGACCGCAGCCGGGTCAGGATCAGCGAGCGGCTTTTCACTGACCAGCAATTGCCCCAGCCGGACAACAGCACGACTGACCACCCTTTCTGCCGTGCTGTCCCAGAACACCTCGTCCTGCTCTGCAAGTTCGTCCTGAAACAGGATCTCCAACTCATCCTGATCAAGCTGGGCAGCGAGAAAAATTCGCCCATCCTGGTGACCTGCATCAAGGGAAGGCACCACCAATAATTGGGAAGCTGCCAAGGGATCATGGGGCCGGAGAAGGCCACCGCGCCCGGAAACCAGTTTATAGCTTCCGTGGCTTCGGCGAAGGGCTACCCGATCCGGCCAGGCCAGAGCCAGTAGGCCACCGACAGAAAGCTGGTGGGTCTTTTGCGCTGATTTCCCTTTAAGCAGAGAGGCCAGCTGCCGGGTGCTCTGTTCCACCCGCGCACAGGTTCCCATGTGCCCACCCAAGGCGCGAACCGCTGCCCTGCCTTGGGTGCGAAAACGGTGCAGGCAAGAGAGCCGATCCTCCAGATCAGCGCTGTCATTGCCCGATAACAGATCCGGCTCGGAAAGCAGGGCTGCCAGATCAAGGGCTGTGTGCCGATTTTCCTTATCTGCCAGCAGAAGCATCCTGGCCAAGCGGGGATGAAGCGGAAAATCCGCCATTGCCCGCCCTGTCTCGGTAATCCTTCCCTGCCGGTCCAAAGCGCCCAGCCGCTGGAGCAGTTCCTTGCCTTGGGCAAAGGACGCAACCGGAGGTGGGGTCAGCCAAGAAAGCTGCGCCGGATCAAGCACCCCCCAGTTGGCCAATTCCAAAACCATGGGTGCCAGATCAGCCTGAGAAATCTCCGGCTGATCAAAGGCCTGGAGTCCGACATCAACGCCCTTATCCCAGAGCTGGTAACAGACTCCCGGCCCAAGCCGCCCTGCCCTGCCTGCCCGCTGTTCTGCCGAGGCCTTGGAGATCCGCACGGTCTCCAAACGAGAAAGCCCGGAATTATTATCAAAGCGAGGCACTCGCTTCCAGCCGCAATCAATCACAGCGGTAATTCCCTCAATGGTGACACTGGTCTCGGCAATGGTAGTCGCCAGGATAACCCGTTGCCTGCCCGCCGCATCAGGCTGAATGGCCAGTTCCTGCTCTGCCGGTTTCAGGCTGCCGTGCAGGGGGCGGACGATTATCTTTTCCACATCAGCAAGCTGCTCCTGCACCCGTCTGATCTCCCCCATGCCGGGCAGAAAGACGAGCAGGTCACCCTGTTCCTGCCCAAGAACCTGACGAATTGCCCGGCTTGTACTTCGCGCCAGCTGATCAGGTCGGCTGGAAGCGAATTGTGGCAAGGGCGGGAGATACTCCTTACGCACCGGAAACATCCGCCCTTGCCCGTTGATGATCGGGGCATCACCCAGTAAACTGCTCACGGCTTCTGCATCCATGGTGGCGGACATAACTAAGAGGCGGAGGTCATCCCGCAGGCCGGAAAGCACATCCAGGCAGAGGGTAAAGGCCAGATCCGAATTCAAGCTGCGCTCATGAAACTCATCAAAAATAACCAGCCCGATATCGCTCAGCTCCGGGCCCTGCTGAAGACGACGACAAAGAATGCCCTCAGTGATCACCTCCACCTTGGTTCGGGCCGAAATCCGGCGATCAAAACGGATCTGGTAGCCCACAGTATTACCGACCTTTTCCTGGCAGAGCTTGCTCATGTATTCCGCTGCCAGCCGGGCCGCAATCCTACGGGGCTCAAGCAGGAGGATCTTCTTTTCGTGCAGCCAGGAGGCGTCTTTTAAAACAAGGGGAACCAAGGTGGTTTTGCCGGAACCGGGCGGAGCCGTCAGGACAGCGCGGCCCTTCCCGGCTAAGGCCTGCTCAAGTTGGGGGAGGACTTTATGGACAGGGAGATGATCAGGGAGGTGCAAAATATTTTTCTTCTTTTTCACACCTTATACGGATCATCCGAGATGAGATAGGCTATCACCTCTGATTTATTCTCCATATCATTCAGCATGACTTTAAACTCTTTTATTTTCCCATAATTTTCG
>MTKS01000100.1 GCA_004028495.1 Candidatus Electrothrix marina | reverse complement strand
ACCCCGACATTTTGTTGTGGGGGAATAGGGGACGTACCCCAATTAATTCAAAACGGCTCCAAGGCCGATCTATTCAAACAAGCTGTGAAAGAAAAGTCGTTGCCGGAACCTTGACAGGATAGGACACCGCAAAGCAATCCGCATCAACAAACGGTGCATCATAACACGAAAAATAGAGCACGACCATTCCACGATTCATCTTGGAATGGTCGGAATATGAGATATCAACAGGGTGATATTATTCTTGCAGGGGGAACGATCATTACTTACCTATTATGTGCTTATTGCTCGACTTACTACTCAAAAAGCTCAGAATGGGTACCGGCTCGAACGAAGAACACTATACCGTGCTTTCCGGCTGTCATCAAGCCGATAGATCAAGAGGAAGTCATCGCCGATATGGCATATATTTGCCATTTTATCATAATAGGGTATAGTAACTTCATCCAAAGAAGCTCACAAAACGTAGTGACCCAAAACCCGTTCCCCCGCGAAAATAATGCCCACTAAAGAACGCTACATCAATCTCTTTACCGATTACGGGTTCAAAAAAATCTTCGGCGAAGAACCCAATAAAAACCTGCTTCTCGATTTTCTCAACGAATTACTCAAAGAAGAACAGGGAGAGATCCGAGATCTGACCTATCTGAAGACAGAACAACTCGGCGATACGCACATTGATCGCAAGGCTATATTCGATCTCTACTGCGAGAATGAGCAGGGCGAAAAATTCATTGTCGAGTTGCAGAAAAGCAAACAGAATTTTTTCAAGGATCGCGCTCTCTATTATTCCACCTTTCCCATCCGCGAACAGGCGGAACGGGGCGATTGGAATTTCAAGCTCAAGGCCGTCTATACTGTAGCTATCCTGGATTTTGTCTTTGATGAAGACAAGGATCAGCCGGAAAAATACCGCTATGATGTCAAATTGTCAGATATTGAAACCAACCGTGTATTTTATGACAAACTGACCTTCATCTACCTGGAAATGCCCAAGTTCAGTAAAGGACTGGACGAGCTGGAGACTCGGTTTGACAAGTGGATGTACGTCATAAGGAACCTGAACCGGCTGGAACGGTTACCGGAGACCTTGCGAGAACAGGTTTTTGAGCAACTCTTTACAACGGCGGAGATTGCTCATTTTACCCCGGATCAGGTGCGATCCTACGAGAAGAGTCTCAAATATTACCGAGACATGAAAAACTCCCTTGATACAGCCTTTGATGAGGGAAAGGAAGAAGGGAGAGCTGAGGGGAAAGAAGAAGGAGAACAGAAAAAAGAACGAGAGATCGTCATCAATGGGCTGAAGCAAGGCCTTGATCTCAAGATGATAGCGGCTTTAACCGGGCTACAGAGAGAAGAGATTGAAAAGATTAAACAAGAGATGTAGGGAGCATTATCATCGGGCCGTTCCCTTTTTCACCCCCGCGTTACTCTTATGCAATATGCAGCTGATGCTGGCAACAGGAACAGAAGGGAGAGACGAAAAGACAAAGAAAAACCCGCACACCTTTGCAGGCTGCGGGCTTTATCGAACATTCACGGAAGTGAATGGAATATACTATGGTGCCGGAGGTCGGAATCGAACCGACACGGGCGCAAGGCCCGCTGGATTTTGAGTCCAGTGCGTCTACCAGTTTCACCACTCCGGCTGAAGTGCTGCTATTAATACCGCAAAAACCATTTTACTGTCAAGAGAATTGATGCGCAAAGAGACGTTATCCATAAAACAACCCTTCCCTGCTCTGACCTGCCCATGAAATTCTGTGTTCTCGGCTCCGGCTCAAAGGGAAACTGCACCCTGATCGAATCCGGTTCGACCAGCATCCTTATCGACGCGGGTTTCTCAGGCAAGGAAATCAGCCGCCGCATGGCCTTGATCGACCGCTCACCGGACGATCTGGATGCAATCCTGATCACCCATGAGCACGGCGATCATGTTGGCGGGGTCGGTGTTCTATCCCGACGTTGCGACCTGCCGGTTTATGCCAATCCCGGTACCCATCAGGCATCGGAAGCACGGGTGAAAAAACTCCATCAAGGATGTGAATTTGAAACCGGCACCGGTTTTACCCTGGATGATCTGCACATCCATCCCTTCCGCATCTCACACGATACAGCAGATCCGGTGGGTTTTCAGATCACGGACGGTACTCATTCAGTGGCCTACTGTACTGATACCGGCAAGATCACTACCCTGATCCGCCAGCGACTTTTTCAGTGTCAGGCCCTGATTCTGGAGGCCAACTATGACCCGGATATGCTCCTGAACGGCCCCTATCCTATGCATATCAAGCAACGGGTCCGCTCCAACCAGGGACATCTGGCCAATAACGACGCAGCCGCTTTCCTGGTCGAACTCTGTACATCAGAGGTCCAACATGTGGTGCTGGCCCATCTCAGTGAAACCAATAATCATCCTGATCTGGTCACGGCCCAGGTTCAGCAGGAATTAGCCCCTCATAATCCGACCTTCAGTCTGGTGCTGGCTCGCCAGGATCAGCCTGGACCGTTTATTACCGTGGGTGGGTAGGATTGTAGGAGCACGGCATGCCGTTGCCCCTACTAACAACGACCGAATCAGGCGGTAATCAAGGTACCCACATCCTCGCCTGCGGCCGCCCGAACAATATTGCCTTCCTGCTTCATATTAAAAACCAGGACCGGCAGATTATTATCCCGAGCAAGAGAGATACCTGCTGCATCCATGACCCGCAGTTCATTTTGCAGGACCGTGGTGTAGGTCAGGCGATCAAAACGCACTGCATTGGTATCCTTTTCCGGATCGCGGTCATAAACCCCATCCACTCGGGTGGCCTTCATCATCACGTCCGCCTCAATCTCCAAGGCCCGGAGTACCCCGCCGGTATCCGTGGTAAAATAGGGATTACCCGTGCCGGCGGCAAAGATAACCACCCTGCCCTTTTCCAGATGCTCAATAGCCTGAAGGCGAACATAGGGCTCGCAGACATTGCGCATACTGATAGCCGACATCACCCGACAGGCAACACCGATTTTCTCCAGCCCGTCCTGCATGGCAAGAGCGTTCAGTACCGTGGCCAGCATCCCCATATTATCGGCAGATGCCCGATTCATTCCGCCGGCAGCACCGGCCACCCCGCGAAAAATATTACCGGCACCGATCACCAAGGCAACCTGCGCACCTTGCTCCTGGATTTTTTTAATTTCCAGGGCCACAAAACTGATCATGTCCGGGCTGATGCCGTAGGCACCGTCGCCCATCAGGGCCTCACCGCTTATTTTAAGGAGAATTCTTCGAAACTGCATTGTGATATGCCTCCGCTGGCAGGAAATTTATTGCATTGAGCGGCAGGTCCGGATATTCATAACACTGCGGCCTGGAAACAGGGTGGAGGGAAATCGGGTCCGCAGACCCAAACGGTTGCCGGTACCCCTTTGTCCGGCAACCGAAAACTCAGCTCATAAATACATTCCTATCCCTCCCTTTGGGAGGGATACAAAATATGAAAAGTTGGCCGGGCGACGCCAAGGAATCACCCGGTACTTTCCAACTTATGCGCCGAGCTGATAACGAGCAAACCGTTTCACGGAAATGTTCTCGCCCATCTTGGCGATCAGCTCATTGAGCAGATCTTGAATCGTCAGATCCGGGTTCTTGATGAACTTCTGCTCCATCAGACAGTTCTCAGCAACATATTTATCAATCTTGCCGGTAACAATCTTATCAATAATATTCTCCGGCTTACCGGATTCCTTGGCCTGATTCACATAGATATCGCGCTCGCGCTCAATCAGATCCTGGGGCACTTCGTCACGAGTGACGGACAAAGGACAGGCAGCAGCGATGTGCATGGCAACGTCCTTGGCAAAGGCCAGGAAATCATCGGTCTTGGCAACGAAATCGGTCTCGCAACCGACCTCTACCATAACACCGAGCTTACCGCCCGCATGGATATACGTCTCAACAGTCCCTTCAGAGGTGGCCCGATCAGCCCGTTTTGCTGCAACAGCAAGTCCCTTCTGGCGCAGAAGATCCACGGATTTTTCCATGTCACCTTCTGTCTCCTCTAAGGCCCGCTTGCAGTCCATCATGCCTGCATTGGTCTTTTGCCGTAATTCTTTGACCATCTGGCTGGTAACTTTCACTGTCTTCTCCTTTAGCTACAACGTTTTCTTCCGGTTTTTTTTCCCGGCAATATATTCTTATCAACGCGATCTGTCCCGATGGTCCGCGCTACTATCCGCTACCAGTGCGTACGCTGGTTCAGGACGAAAGAAGGGGCTTCTCAGCCCCTTCTCTTACCACATTGTATTTCCACCTTATACTTCAAAACAACGACGCTACCCTGTTTATCCGCCGATCCGTCAGGTGTTATGCCTGCGGAGTCTGCTCAGCAGCAGTAGCTTCAGCAGCCTGCTCGCCGGTCATTGCGGCTTCCATGGCATCAAGATCACCGACCTCTTCTCCTGCATCGCCCTTCCCTTCCAGAACCGCATCAGCAATCTGGGAGGTAATCAGGCGGATCGCGCGGATCGCATCATCATTGCCGGGAATAAGATGCTCAATGCCTTCCGGGCTGCAGTTGGTATCGGTCAAAGCCACAACCGGAATATTGAGTTTTTTCGCCTCGCTGATAGCAATCTCTTCTTTGCGGGGATCAATAACAAAAAAGAACGTCGGGCAGTTTGCGCATATTCTTGATTCCGCCAACATTGCGCTCAAGCTTAACCCGCTCTTTTTCCATCTTGAGGATTTCCTTTTTCGGAAAACGATTGATACTGCCGTCTTCCTGCATGGCCTCAATCGATTTCAAACGATCCACGGAATTCTTCACAGTCTGAAAGTTGGTCATCATACCGCCGAGCCAGCGATGATTGACATAGTACATCCCGCAACGAACAGCCTGCTCTTTCATGATGGCCTGGGCCTGACGTTTTGTTCCGACAAACATGATGCTTCCGCCATCAGCAACAGCATTTTGAATATAGCTGAATGCGGTGCGAAACATCTTCATGGTCGCATCAAGGTTGATGATGTAGATGCCGTTACGCGGTCCGTAGATGTACGGTTTCATTTTCGGATTCCAGCGTCTTGTCTGATGTCCGAAATGCAGACCTGCCTCAAGCATTTCCCGCATAGTTACTTTTGGTGCCATTTTCTTCTCCACGTTTTTGGTTATACCTCCACTCCTGCTGCCGATCCCTGTCAGTACCTGACGACCTGATCAGAAACACCAAAGGACATATATCGGAGTGTGTGTAGTTTTGCTGCGGGACTTCGCCCCAAAGCATGATAAAAGACAAATTTTTCTTAATACCACATACAATACATTACAGCAAGTCAATCTAGGGAAAAATAGGATGGGAAGAGGATTTTTTCCTCCCCTACTCCTTCGGACTGTCTTCATCCAGAAGATCCTCTTCCTGTGTTGCTTGCCGCTCATCCTCCACCTTTTCCTGAAGGTGCTGTTCAGGACTCACATCCATTTCTTCGATATCTTCCACATGTTCGACGTCTTCAACATCTTCAACTGATATAACATGCTCCCTTGGCCCGGGTTGTTTCTTATCCGCCTCTGTCTCCGGCTTCGACTTCAACGTCTGAAAAGGCAGCACCCCATCATCAAAACGCAGGTTATAGCTCGGCACAGGCAAAGAGAATCCTTGCTCTGCAAGCACTTCTCTTGCCTTCTGCATGGCATAGCTCCTCGCCTTGAGAAAGTCTGTTTCCTTCTGGTTGATCCATCCCATAAAGCGAATGACGATATTCGAATCCCCCATCATTTCAACAAAAGAACCGGGTGGGGGCGAGTCCAGGATAAAGGGCAGGCTAGCGATGGCCTCAACACCGGCCTCGGTTGCCGCAACCGGGTCATCGTTGACGCCTATTCCCAGGGTAAAATCAAAACGACGCTCGGGATTCGTGGTGTAATTGAGAATAATCGCCTTAAACACCACGGCGTTCGGTATCCGCAAATGATTCCCGTCAGTCGTCATCAGGATGGTGGCCCTGGAGGTCAACCGAATAACCACCCCTTCGTGGCTGTCGATGGAGACAAAATCCCTGGGACGAAAGGGCTGCCGGAGACTCAGCATGATACTTGCGATATAATTCTCGATGGTGTCTTTGACAGCAAAACCCACCGCAAAA
>MTKS01000099.1 GCA_004028495.1 Candidatus Electrothrix marina | reverse complement strand
ACAAACCGGGCTTCTATCATCTGGTTCATTTTGACGGCCATGGTGGGTATGGTGCGGCGGATGACGGCATCTCCTCCCATGTTTTGAAGGGCCGGGCCCAGGGCAGGCTGCTCTTTGAAGATGAAGCAGGGGAAGCGGCTCCGGTGGAGGCCCGGCTGCTCAGCGAGCTGTTGGCGGAATACCGCATTCCGATCATGGTACTCAACGCCTGCCAGTCGGCTCGGATTGACGATCAAGCCAAGGATGCCTTTGCCTCGGTGGCTGCGGCCTTGCTCAAGGCTGGAATTCGCAGCGTGGTCGCCATGGGCTATAATTTGTACGTCAGCGGGGCGCAACAGTTTGTGCTTTTCTTCACTGGCTGCGGGATACTGGCGGCTTTGACCAACAGCTCAAACAGCAGGTGTTCTGGTTTAGCTTTGATGAAATCCGCAGTGCAAAATTTGTCATCAATCAGCTGGTGGACGGCATCTTCGGCACCGAGTTCGGCACAAAAGCCCAAGCTGCGCCGCTGGAACAGAAGCTGGCCGGTCTGATCAGAGTCCTGCGTGAGCACCCCTTTCTCTTAGTCTGGGACAACTTCGAGTCAGCCTCCGGGATTGCTGGCACGGAAGTCCGGCCCATGCTTTCCGAGGCTGATCGGGGCCTGCTCAAGGAGCTGCTGGCTGGGTTGCGCAACGGTAAAACCAAGGTGCTGATCACCAGCCGCTCTGCGGAAAAATGGCTGAGTATTGGGGAATGCTTCCGCCTGCCTCTGGCTGGTTTGCAGGGGGAAGAGCTGTGGGCCTACTGTAATCAGGTGCTGGGTGATTTAGGCTTGCGGGTTAAGCGGGATGATGCTGATTTTTTGGAGCTGATCAAGGAGCTGGATGGGCATCCTTTGGCCCTGCGGGCTGTGCTCTTGCAGTTAGGGCAGAAGGGAGCGGCAGAGCTGCTGGCTGATCTGCGGCATTTTTTGACCCTTGAGGGTGAAGAGAGCAGCAAGATTTTGGCTGCCTTGGGGGTCTTGGATCAGGGGTTGCCAGAGGCTTACGGCCCGGTGCTTCAGTTGATTGGGCTGCATCGACGTTTTGTGGATCAGGATTATCTTGGCTATATGCTGAAGGGCGTGAAAGAAGGAACCGTAGCAATCCAGCCCTGCTTTGCCCTCCTAGAAACAGCGGGCCTGCTTCACGCCTTGGGGAATAACATCTTTCGTATGCATCCAGCCCTGCAAACCCATTTGGAGCGACAGCATCCGGCAGAGGAAGGGCTGCAACGGGCTTTTGTTGATTTCATGGGTAGCTTTGCCAATCAGCTGGCACCCAAACAACTGCATGAACAGCGCATTCCTTTTGCCTTACACGGCGGCAATTTTTATCATGCTTTGTATTTAGCACAGGAATTTGACATGGATCAGGATGTTGCCGCTCTGACTCAGAGTTTGGCAGCCTATGCCCAGAACAACCGTGATTATAGTGGCGCAGAACAGCTGTTTGCAACCCTTGCCGAGCATCATCGGCAAAAGAAACACCATGAAGGCGAGGCTGGAGCTTACCACCAGTTAGGGATAATCGCCCAAGAGCAACGAGACTTTGCAACTGCTGAAAAATGGTAGAAAAAATCCCTGGCTATTTTTGAAAAACAGGGCAACGAGCACGGCGCGGCAACCACCTACCACCAGTTAGGGATAATCGCCCAAGAGCAACGAGACTTTGCAACTGCTGAAAAATGGTACAAAAAATCCCTGGAGATTAAAGAAAAACAGGGCAACGAGCACGGCGCGGCAAACACGTATAATCAGCTTGGGCAAATTGCCCACTTACAAAAGGATGATGCGAGTGCCGCTGAATGGTATTTAAAGGCCATGCCAATCTTTCTACGCTTTGAAGATCCGCATAATTTTTCCATTGTAGCGGGAAATTTTATAAAAGCACTTCAAGCCGCTGACCCAGAAACCCAAACCACCCTCCGGCAATACTGGCAGCAAGCCGGACTGGACCAATTCATCACCCTTGACCAATTGGAGCAGAAACTCAATGACAACAACTGACCAAGAAATCCTCCACACCCTAGCCACCGCAGACCCGGATTTCGCCGCCTTTCAGGCCGAATTCCCCGCAGCACCAACCCCTGCCGACCTGGACCCGGAAATCCTCCAAGACACCTTAGCCGTTCTCAACGAAGACCCGCAGCAGGCCGAAACCGTGCAGGCCCTGCGCAATCAATCCGAGACCTGCAAGAGCTTTTTCCCCGGCACCGAGGTCGCCACCTTGGTCGCAGTCGCCTTTCTCCTCCGCACCCACATCAAGCTCGAACGCACCTCCACCGGCAAATGGCGTTTCCTGATTGAGCATAAACCGGCAGACTCCAAACTGCTGACCTCCCTGCTCCACAAGCTGGAGCAGCTGTTCGGCGGTGAAGGCGCGTAAAATAAACACCCTTCCGTAAATTCTCCTTGCTGAAAAATATCCCCAGCTCTATACTTACATAAAAATGTATACGTAAGTGAAAACACCGAGAGGAAATTATGGACAAGGTACTTTCTGCACGAGTTGACGAAGCTGTCATCCGACAAATCGGCCTGTTAGCACGGGAACTGAAGACCACGAAAAAGGCGATTATTGAAAGCGCAGTCAGGCTCTACTCGGAACAAAGCGGCCTGAAGAAAAAACTTGATGTCTTTGAACAAACCTGCGGCAGCTGGAATCGTTCCGAGTCCCCTGAGGAAACAGTGAATCAGGCCCGATCCGCCTTCCGGGGATCAATGGAGCGACACCAGCTATGAGGGCCTATATTGATGCGGATGTGCTGATCTGGCATCTGCGAGGGAAAAAACAAGCACGAGATTTTCTTATCAGCCTTCGTGATCAGGATGCCTATGAACTCTACACCGGTGCCCTGCAACGTGCTGAAGTGGTCTTCTTCATGCGGCCTGATGAGGAGGAAGCTACAGAGTTATTTCTGTCGCAGTTTAAGACAGAGCCTGTTGATCAGAAACTTGTTGATGCTGCCGGGGCGTTGTATCGGAAGTGGCATCCGAGTCACGGTATTGATGTGAATGACGCGATGCTCGCCGCTACAGCCATACGAACCGGCGGCAGAATATTTACCCTGAACATCAAACATTATCCGATGCCGGAGGTGAATGTCCAAAGAGCGTGGGAATAGCCAGCGAGCAGGGCGGCGCGATCCTGCTGCAATATAAACGCAATACCCTGCCCTGGAAGGCCTTGATCCCCTTGCGATTTACCGCTGTTGCCAAGGCAGCAGGCCCCAGCGGCGCAGACCCCCTGCACAATCAATCCTAGAGATCAAGAAACCGGCTGGCCGGGACATTGAAAATAACGGAAAGTTTTTTGGCCGTGGCCAGACTGATCGCCCGTTTCCCCCGTTCCATATTGGAAATGATCTGACGAGGAATATTGCCCATCTTTTTACCGAGTTTCTCCTGAGTCATCTGCTTATTCTTCCGGTAAATGCGCATTGCATCACCAGGGCCGTTCTCCGCCTTGATCTCCCTGTACCAATCGGTTTCCGTCAGCTCGACATATTCATCTTCCCCTTCATAAATCTTCAAACTGCCGCCGTACTCGCTCCGCAACATATCAAGGAGACGGGGCGGAATATCCCCCTGAATGCGAATGTCAGTACGGGGCGTTTTCACGAGAGCCTGCATAATACACCTCTATTTCAATGGTTCCTTGTTCCATTCTCCAGCACGCCACCCATTTTCTGCTCAGATGACAATGGTATTCATCAGTCGAGAGTTTGCTGTAGTTGGGCCAGTTATGCGTAACCGGACCGTTATCCTTCAGATCGTCCGTAAGAAGAACCAACTTTTTCTGAACATGAACGGGCAGCTTCCTGATATTTTTCAGAGCCTTCTTTTTGATGATGATTCTGTATCTCATATTTCTTTTGTAATCAAATATTGATTACAATTCAAGCGAAAATTTCTTCACCATTGCTTGAAACACCGAAAAAAAATAATTTAAAAAGCGCGGTAGGTAGCCCAGCAGGTCACAGATGGTCGGCGGCGGAGATGCGTAACATAACCCTGAAAGGGTGTTATCCCGAGCTGATATATATTGCCCCTTTAGGGCAGGGTGACCTTCAATGCCCACGCCGAATTCTTCTTTTCCCGCCATATGGTTGTCTCCCCATTTCCCTGGAAAAAACAGCTTGCCTTTTCCCCCCTCGAATGCCATCCTACGCCAGTATCCCACAACCCAAAAATGAACTCCGGCACACTCTATGGAATTGTTTGCAGAATTTTCCCAACTTGTCAAAGAATTGAATAGAGAGCAAGTGGACTATGCCCTCTGCGGTGGCCTTGCCATGGCGGTATATGCATTTCCCCGAGCCACGCTTGACATTGATATCCTGATTGAGCCGGAGAGCCTGGAAAAGACCAAGAGGGTTGCCAAGCGACTTGGGTTTGACTTTGATGTCGGGCTGATGCGTTTGAGCGGAGATGCAATACAGATATACCGGCTGACGAAAATCTTGCCGGATGAAGGGGACACCTTAATGCTGGATATGCTGCTGGTGACTCCGGAAATGGAAACTGTCTGGGAGAGCAGGCAAAGGGTAGCTTGGGAAGGAGGAGAACTGCCGGTGGTTTCTCCACGGGGCCTGATCGAATTAAAATCAAAACGACTAAGCGGTCAGGATCAGGATGATATTATAAACCTGCGGAGCATATTAGATGAAGACTGACATGAGTCCGCAGGCCGTCACGGCTCGGCTGAAAAAAACAAGCGAGCTGCGGCGGTTATGCATTGCCCTGGGCGGAGACAGGTTAAAGGAAAAGCTGCGGAAAGCCGCTACTACCCGGACAGGCCGGATGCAGCAGCACTCAGAGCAGACGAAGCCGTCGCAGAATGGGACCAGAACATAAATGCATCGACATCAGCAATAAATCTCCCCTCAAACCAACCCCATCAAAAAAACGCCGAGCAGGCACCACCTGAACCCCGGTCTTCCGGTCCAGATAATGATGCCCCTCATCCAGAGTGACCAGAAACCGCTGTGCAACATCAAGCCGCTCACCAAAATAACTGAGCGGTTTGGAGGCCCCCTTGGTCAACTTGCATTCCACCATAAACCAAGGCGTTTCGCCCCAGGTGACCAGAAAATCCACCTCTCGCCCTTCCCGGTCCCGGATATACCAAAGCCGAGCCTTGATGCCGAACACATAATAGTACCAATCACAGAACTTGAGCAGATGGGAGGCAATCATATTTTCAAACCGCGCCCCCTCAGATTCTACCTCAGACCAGTCCCAAAGATAATATTTTGATTCCTTTTTCAAGGCCCTTTCCAGCCTATTATGATACGGCATGACCCGGAAACAGTAGTAGTTACGGCAGAGGAGATCCATCCAGGCGATGACCGATTTCGGGCTGGCCTGCACATCCTCGGACATGGAGGACAGAGACAAGGGAGAGGCCACCCGCTTGGGCAGCAAAGCACCGAGCAGCTCGACCTGCGAAAGGGCACGGACATTTTCCGTGTCGCGGATATCTTCTCGGAAAATCCGTTCAAAACGAGCATTCTGCCAGCGAAGCAGAGTACGCTCGGAACCTTCGAGCAGGGGGTCGGGAAAACCGCCAAAACGGAAGAGCTCTGTCAGGCCACTCCCTGAATCCGTGCAATCAAGTGTATGGCAGGGTTGCGGCATATGTAACTCAGGCGTACCGGAATTCAGCTCCCTGAGCGTAAAGGGGTGCAAAACATGGTAGTGATAGCGTCCCAGCAAGGAATCACCGAATCTTCGAAAAATATCCAGACGTGAACTACCGGTCACCAGGATTTTCTCCTGATTGCCTCTGGTATCCCAGATTCCCTTGATCAGGCTCTTCCATTTCTCGTACTTATGCAGCTCATCAAAGACCAAGCATTCCGTGGTCGGAGGCCATTGCTGCCCTGTAATGCGTGTCTTATGCTGAGGATTATCCCAATTCAGATACAGATTACGCTGATATTCTTCGGCAAGATAACGAGCCAGAGTGGTCTTGCCGACCTGGCGGGGACCGCCGATAAACACCATTTTTTTCTGCACATCTTCACGAAGGGCCTCAGTAAGGTAACGAATCTTCATATGACAATTTTACCCCAAAGGTAAAAAATTGTCATGACTTTTTTTACCTTGAGGT
>MTKS01000098.1 GCA_004028495.1 Candidatus Electrothrix marina | reverse complement strand
CTCCCTACAACGTCATCCAACCCCGTTCATACTATCAATCATGAAATACAACCCCGACATCCACCACCGCCGTTCCATCCGCCTGCGCAGGTACGATTATTCATGAGCCAGAGGTATTGATATATTCTTGCCTGCGTGTTGCATACGTGCTACAATATAACTACTATGAAAACTGCAACAATACATGCTCGAATTGAGCCGGACACCAAAGAGAAAGCCGAAAAGGTTCTCCGAAAACTCGGCCTGAGTCCCACCGAGGCAATACGCATATTCTACCGCCAAATCTGCCTCGGTAATGGGTTGCCTTTCCCTGTCGAAATCCCCAACAAACGGACTGCCGAAACTTTGGAAAAGAGTCAACGAGGTGAGGAAGTGGAGGAGTTTGACAGCCTTGACGATATGTTTGACACTTGGCCCTCATGAGAAAAGTTTCTCAGACGCGCCAGTTTTCAAGGGATTTGAAACGAGTAGCCAAGCGGGGGAAGGATTTAAATAAACTCAAACGGATTGTCACCCTTCTTGCAAAGGATCAACCGCTTAAACCGAGGCACAGAGATCACGCCCTGACCGGAAACTGGAAGTACTCCCGTGACTGCCACATCGAACCGGATTGGCTTCTGATTTATACCTTGGGCGACGAGTCGCTGCGCTTGGAGAGAACAGGCACACATAGCGATCTGTTTAAGAAATAGGATTCTTCAGCTCGGATTATCTGATTTCGTTGTACTCAATCAAGACCTACGTGCCTACGTAATGACGATAATGCACGGGCCGGGGTGATTATTCGGTAGGGGCACGGCGCGCCGTGCCCTTACAACGCACCATTCATGCCGCATCCGCATGAACCATGAATTAACCCCGATATCCACCACCACCGTTCCACCCGTCTGCGCAATTACGATTATTCGCAGGCCGAGGCCTATTTCGTCACCATCTGCACGCAGGGCCGGGAAGAAACAATCTTGCATCATGCCTGTAAATATGGCACCCTTGAAGTAGGCAAAAAATAACTTATTGAGAGGATTCAGTGTATTCTGTAGAACTGATGCCGAAGGCAATCCCGATCACAGAGGTAATGGCTGAACTCGGTTTGTAGAGATCCTTGAAGGTGACCTTCCCGGCAATAAAATGAAACTGCTTCAAGCCTGGATTGAGCTGCATAAAGATGAACTCATGGCCGACTGGGATTTGGCTGTATCCGGTGAGCAGCCATATAAGATTGATCCTCTGCGGTGAATACAATGAATCCTCGTGTAAACAAGATACTTGAGATTGATTTCCCTTTTCTGCTGTTGCAGTTCACCAACGGCGAGATCAGACAGTTCAGCTGCGAACCTTACCTGCATATCGGAGTCTTTAAGGAACTTCAGGATGAGCGATACTTCCGCAAGGCGATCGCCTCGGAAGGGACTGTGGTCTGGCCGAATGAGCAGGATTTATGCCCTGATACACTGTATCTGGAATCAAAAGCTGTTGAACAGGCGGCGGTATAAGGCGGTTTGCGAATCACCCTTACGGGACAACCACGGTATATCAAATAATCCGTCATGTCGTACAACCCGGATATCCACCACCGTCGTTCCATCCGTCTGTCATCTTTAACTGTTGACGTTAAACGCTCACCGTTATATCATAACGGTGTATGATTCGATCATTCAAAAATAACGCAACGGAAAAAATATTTAACCGTTTTCATTTCAAGAAAATATCTGGTGATATCCAGAGAGCTGCGTTCAGAAAACTGCGTATGATAAACAGGTCGCAAAACATTAACGACCTGCGTATTCCGCCTGCTAACCGGCTCGAAAAACTGAAAGGGGAACGGGCCGGGCAATACTCCATTCGTATCAACGATCAGTGGAGGATCTGCTTCAGCTGGGAGAACGGAGATGCGTTTGATGTGGAAATCGTAGACTATCACAGGGGGTAATGATGGAAACAAGGAAAATAGCACCCCTGCATCCGGGTGAGGTGTTGCAGGAAGAATTTTTGAAACCTTTGGGCTTGAGCCAGAATAAGCTGGCCTTGGCTCTTCACGTCCCTGCCAGGAGAATTAATGAGATTGTCCTGGGCAGAAGAGGGATCAGCGCGGATACGTCCCTGCGATTGGCCAGATACTTTGATATGTCCCCGCAGTTCTGGCTTGGCCTCCAGATGGATTTTGAACTGGATATGGCGGAAGACGCTTCGGAGGAGAAAATAAAGAGAGAAATTAGGCCTATGGCGAATTCCGATTTCTGTGTTCCGGTACTGGCATAACTCGTTGTCGCTCCACCCGCCGAACATAAATGATCTTAAATTGAAAATAGGGGACGTAGCATGTTTTTTCGACCATGAGGTACGGATGGTGTGAAATTTAATCCCAAGCCGCCAGCTCATATTCCCGCCTGATCATCTGGTCCTTTGTCAACAGCACAGCCTGATGAACCACTGCTGTGGCGGTAATGATTCTGTCAAACGGATCTCTTGTCCATGACATCAGCATTGCTTCCGTCATCACCCGTGCAAAAGATGAACGACATTTTTGCAATCCTATACTCTCTGCAAGTGAATCAAATATCACCGTCGGTTCAACCGTGATTCTTTTTATTTCAAACAAATACTGAAGTTCAAGCAAGACCAGCGGGGAAATCAGCAACTCGTTTTCCTCTATGAGTTGACAGGCTTTTTCTGAGAGCAGGGACAGGTCACCGCTGTACAGCCAGACTACAACATGGGTATCAAGGTAAATCGTGGTTCCACTCATCCGACCAGTCCAGGTTTATAATTGATTCAGGGTCGCCCTGCATGCAGGCATGTTTTGTCAGTCGAGAGAGTTTGGAAATTGGTTTTTTGGGGATAATTTGCAATCGTGTCCCTTTTCTTTCCACTTCCAGAGGCTTTCCTGATTCCAGAATTTTATCCAATAGTTTATAGATATTGCCCCGCAGGGCTGATGCAGTGATAGCCATTGATTATCCTCCTTAGCTTAAGTTTACGTACGACTCTATTTTACATAATCGTTCGTGCGCTAGCAAGCGATTTTAAAATCAATAGAGGAAATAGGGGAAGTAGGACGTTGATTCTGCTCCGGGGGTGAATAACCGATCATGCGTGAACCGGATATCCATCACGGGCGGGGCATATGTAAGGGCGGTCGTCGAACCGCCCTTACGGGACATCTACGGTATATCAAATTGAAATAGGGGACGTACGTTTACGCGGTTATGATTATTCCCAGGCCGGGGCCTGTTTCGTCACCATCTGCGTACATGGACGATTATGCCGAATCATGTGCATGGGATTATCGTGATTACCCAAACCGGATTCCCCGCCGCCGCCGTTCCATCCGCCTGCCGCAAATATTTCGTTTGCCATCCGGCTCTCTATGTACTACTATCAGTAATATGGAAGAAAAACATATGATTGCATGGAGACTTGACCCAAATCCGGAGCAGCTGCTCAACAATACAGCAGAGAATTTCAATCTGACAAAATCCGAACTGATTCGCTGAAAACGGAACAATATCCTATCGAAATTCATCAACCATATTGAGAAAATCCCATGCTTCGTCAACCCGCAGTTGCTGACAGGTTCTACGACGGTGACCCGATCAGGCTCCGTCAGGCTCTGAATAAACTGATCGCTGAACATCCTGAAAAGACAGAGGCCAAAGCGGTTCTTTCCCCCCATGCCGGCTATATCTATTCAGGAGGGGTGGCCGGGGAGACCTTTGCCCGGATCCGTATTCCCGAGACAGTGATTCTTCTCGGTCCCGATCATCACGGGCAACATCACGACCAAGGAAGGCCTCTTGCGGTAGGTACCCAGGATTGGGACATGCCTCTGGGGCGAGTTTCGCTGGCAAATGATCTCGCTCAGGATCTACTCAGCTCTTCTGCCCTCTTCATAGCTGACGACACGCCGCATCTCTATGAACATTCGCTGGAGGTACAGGTACCCTTTCTCCAGTATTTTCAAAAGGACCTCCACATCCTGCCGGTGGTGGTTTCCCACCTTTCTTTACAACAATGCCACCAGGCCGCTACCGAACTTACCCAGGCTATCCGGTACTCCAACCGCCCTGCCCTGCTGGTTGCCAGTACGGACATGACTCATTACCTCTCCCGCAAGCAGGCCTCGGAACAGGACCAGCTTGCCCTGGACCATATTCTGGGTCTTGATGCAGACGGCCTCTATGACACGGTGCTGTCCCGACGGATTTCCATGTGCGGCATCATGCCCACGACCATTACCCTGCTGGCTGCGGCTGAGCTGGGGGCTGAACAGGCCGAGCTTGTCCGGTATACGGATTCCGGGGAAGTCAGCGGTGATACGGAACAGGTTGTCGGCTATGCCGGAGTAATTATTCGCTGAAAAAACTGCGTCTGTACACAGGCTCTCAGGAATACTCTCCTCGGGCAATCACCTCCCTGGGCCGCGACCCGTCTGAGGGGCCGACCACTCCGTCCCGCTCCATCATTTCGATCATCCGGGCCGCCCGGTTATACCCCACCCGCAGCCGCCGCTGAACCATAGAGATGGAGGCCTGACCGGTCTCGGTCACCACAGCAACGGCCTCATCGTATTTCTCGTCATATTCAGCTTCCCCATCTTCACCGCCTGCCGCGTCCTCCTCCACCATCTGAAGCACGGTTTCGTCATACTCCGCAGCACCCTGTTGCTTCAGAAAAGCAATAATCCGTTCTGTTTCCTCCTCGGAAATAAAGGCCCCGTGGATACGTTTCAGCTTGGCGGCTCCCGGCGGCAGGAAGAGCATATCACCGAGGCCCAGGAGATGCTCAGCACCGGAAGTGTCGAGAATGGTGCGCGAATCCACTTTGGAGGAAACCTTGAAGGAAATCCTGGTGGGGAAATTGGCCTTGATCAGACCGGTGAGCACATCCACAGAAGGCCGCTGGGTCGCCAAAATAATATGCATACCGGCGGCCCGTGCCATCTGCGCCAGCCGGGCAATGGAAGTCTCCACATCCTTGGAGGCCACCATCATCAGATCAGCCAGCTCATCCACAATAATAACAATATAAGGAAGTTTTTCCTCAGCAACTTCGTTATAGGAGGTAAAAGACTTCACCCGGAGCGTCTCCAGCAGTTTATAGCGCCGCTCCATTTCGCGCACCGCCCAGATCAGGGCGCGACTGGCCATTTTCGGTTCAACCACCACAGGATGCAGGAGATGGGGAATGCCCTCGTAGACAGACAACTCGATCCGTTTCGGATCAATCATCAGCAGACGAACCATGTCCGGGGTCGCCTTATAGAGGATGGAGCAGATAAAAGCATTAATAGCCACGGACTTACCTGCACCGGTGGCTCCGGCAATAAGCAGATGGGGCATTCTGGCCAAGTTTGCCACAGCCGGCTTCCCGATGGAATCAACGCCCAAAGCAACGGTCAAAAAGGAGGCGGAACGACTATAGGCGTTACTCAGCAGAATATCACGAAAAAACACGGTCTTTCGTTCCGGATTGGGAATTTCAATACCGATGGCGGCCTTGCCCGGAATCGACCCCACAACCCTGACCCGATCCACTTTGAGCACCATTGCCAGATCATCGGCAAGGTTGACGACCTTGTTGATCTTCACACCGGCAGCCGGGGCAAACTCATAGGTGGTGACCACCGGCCCGGGAGAAACCCCGACCACCTCTCCCTTCACCGAGAAATCCAGCAGCTTGGCAACCAATTTTTCACTGACAGTATAATAATGTTGCCGATCAACTTCGAGATCGCCCTGGGTATTCTTTTCCAGCAGAGAAATCGGCGGCAGCTGAAACTCCCCGATTCGCGGCGGGCTCGGTGCTGCTCCCTCATGATCCGCCTCCATCACGGTTTCCCTTTTAACCGGCTCATGAACAGTAAATCCACCCTTCAAAGCACCCTTAAGGATCCCTGATTTTTTTTCCTCTGATCGCAGGATAGGAAGAGCTTTCACTGGACGATTGATCTTCAGGGGAGCGGGCCGTTCCTCCAGCCGCTTCTGCCGCTCTGTTTTCCAGGTGATAACCTTGTCCCCTGTCCACTCCTTGCCGGCAGCTATCTTCTCCGCAACCTTCTCCATAACCAACGGCATTCGTTCCCAGAACCAGAGGGCCGAGGCAAGAGGGGAAAAACGGATTGAGGCCATAAGGGAAAAAATCAGGATCAAAACCAAA
>MTKS01000097.1 GCA_004028495.1 Candidatus Electrothrix marina | reverse complement strand
TGTTCAAGCTGACAGTCAATCGTAGTGCAATGAAACGGCTCATTTTTTTGACACAGAAGACCAAGGGTGCAAACTACTGTTATTGTTTAGCTTTGCCTACAACAACACTCAGCGGGGCGACCATCCCCTATCCTGACGTTATTTTTTACCTCAGCTCATATTGGATATTATTGATTCTGAAATTTCGTTGCGGTGCAATGGAATTCTCAGAAAACGACAACGAGAGACACTTTTATCCATATAGTTTTACAGAAAGTTATCTTGTTTTCCTCAACAACTTATGCTTATCTATTGGGTAGTGGTTCTTTAGGCTGTTCCCGCCTTTTAATCTTGCTCTGACCCTTTCTATTGTTTCCTGTATATCAAGCATGGAGAAAATATGACCGACAAAATCCCCTTGTCAGCAACATTTTCATTACTCTGTTTTCTCATTCTTTCATCTAATTACACCAAAGCCGGCACTGTATCCTATGAGTATGACGCCTTTGATCAACTCGTCCGTATGGAACAGTCGGACGGCACAGTGGTCGTCTACGAGTATGACAACAACGGCAACCGGACAACGAAAACAAGTACTGTGGAAGACGATGACAGCGACGGTCTGCCCAACGGTCTTGAGAACCGGGGCTGCACTTCCCTGTATGACGCCGACACCGATGATGACGGCATTGCCGACGGAATGGAAGATGCCGACCATAACGGCATCAGAGAATCCACCGAAACAGACCCCTGTTCTATTGATACGGATGGTGACGGTATTCAGGACGGTACGGAGCTGGGCATCACAGCAGGTGTGGTTGATCCGGACGGTGCCGGACCTTTGTCCGGTACCGACACGTCAGTTTTTCAGCCTGACCTTGATCCCGGGACGATCACGGACGCACTTCTGGCCGATTCGGACGGAGACGGAAAAACCGACGGCGAAGAAGATACGAACTTTAATGGACGGGTCGATGCAGGCGAATCCGACCCGAACACTGTTGATGGTATTGATTTCAATATCGTACCGATTCTCTTTCTGCTGTTGAGTAATTGATTTCAGAGGCAAAATCCGCACTGGATTCCTAAGTGAGTTTAAATATGTTAAAAAACAGTCAGCTCTTTCCGCTTATTTTTTTGATCACGATATTTTCAGTATGTTCAGCAGATCGGACAGTTGCTCAGGAAGAGGACCTGATCCATGAACTTCCCTGTGTTTATCGGGGCGAGGTCTGGAGCGTTCTCTACTCCGACCCGACCAAAACTGATTATTATTTTCTCGATAATGATCGCGCCTACCTGGGCGCACACACATATTCGCCCAGCATCGGAAGAGTCGATAAATGGATGGTATGGGCGGAATTCGACATCAGCGCTCTTGCCGGGAAAAAGATCGCTGATATCGGATTCCGGGTGTTCAACAGCGGAACCGGTACGGAAATAACCGACTTGGCCTACAGTACTGTTCAGCCCGACGGCAGCACGGCGCAGCAGCTCTACGACAGTTATGATTACACTCGCGACAGTTATGCCGGTTTTTCGTGGGACATCAATCCCGATGGAGCCTGGACTCCGGGCAGTGACAGTTTTTTCCTGCCGGGCAGTGAAAACTGGAATACATGGAAACGGAACAGTACAGCGTCCTTAATCGAGGACATGCAGGCACATATAGACTCGGATACCTCCTGGTTTGCTGTGGTGTTCAGCAAGTTTACAGAAAATCCTGATACTACGCCGAACCTGAATCTGATATTTGATACCGCAGCCGCCGACCCGCAATCCATTATCATGCAGGTCACTGTTGCTGAAGGGGCTGTCAGAGAAAAGAATCTCGGTAATTGTCCCGGCAGCTGCGGAACCTGTCCTGCCAACGGCGAACCCATCAACATGGCGACCGGCAACGAGCACCATCAGGATACCGACCTGATTCTCCACGGCCCTGGTCTGCCAATGGCATTTCAACGGCATTACAACAGCCAGCAAGAGAGCGACTCCCCGCTGGGGTACGGCTGGGCCTCCACCTTTTCCGAGAAGATCACAGTTGATTCAGGTGTGATTAAACTACGGCAGGCGGACGGCAATGAGGTGCATTTCATTGATGACGGTTCGGGCGCTTATATTTCCCAGGCTGATAAAAAACGGGTAATTGAGCCGATTACCGGAGGTTACCGGCTGCAGGAAGCGGACGGAAGAGTCTTCACCTTTGATAACACAGGTGTTCTGACCCTGATTGAGGACCGGAACGGCAACAGCCAGACCCTGACCTATGACAGCGGCAGGCTCGCGGCTGTGGAGGATAATTTCGGCAGGCAGTTGACCTTTACCTACGACGGAAACGGAAAGCTGGACACCCTGACAAGCCCGGCAGGCCAATTCGACTATGATGTGACCGACGGCAACCTGAGCAGGGTCACGAAACCGGATACGGCTTTCAGGGAATACCAATACAATGATATCAACGACCTCCATAATCTGACCGGAATCGTCAACGAGAACAGCACGCTGTTTGCCACATTTGACTACGACGATCAGGATCGGGCCGTATCGGCCGAACACGGGGGAGGCATGTTCGGCATTGATGTTGCTTACGGGAGCAGCGGCATCAACACGGCCACGGACTCTCTGGGGCAGGTCACATCCTTCACCACCCAGGTCGGGCACGGCATAGCCAGGGTGACCGATACCACGGGCACCGGCTGCGGAACCTGCGCCACCTCCCTGAAGTCATCCTACACCCTTGATGACCGCCTGCGGGTGGCAAAGGAAACCGATCCCGAGGGAAACCGGACAGCCTATACCTATGACGACCGGGGCAATATCCTCACCGTGACCGAGGCGGTCGCCACACCGGAAGAACGTCTGACCGCCTACACCTGGCACCCTGATTTCGATCTGCTCACCTCGATCACCCGTGGAAGCCGGGTCACCACCCTGACCAGGGACAGCAGTAACGGCAACCTGCTGGAACTCAGAGAAGAAGGGCCGAGTCTCAGCCGCACCGTTTCCTTCACCTACAACAGCTCGGGGCAGCTCACCTCGGTTGACGGACCGAGAACGGACGTCAATGATGTCACCACCTTTACCTATTATGATAATATCGCGGCCAACGGGCTGAACCGGGGCCAGCTGCATCAGATCGTCAACGCTCTCGGCCATACGATCACCTACAGCAATTACAACGGATTCGGCAGACCGACAACGGTTTTCGATGCCAACAGCGTCGCCACCACCTATCTGTACGATACCGCCGGGCGGCTGACATCGAAAATCAGATCCGGGCACACAACCTCCTATGCTTATGATGATGCGGGCAATCTGACCGAACTGCATCTGCCCGGCAATGTCGATATCTTCTATGCGTACACCGATGCGGACCTGTTGGAAAAGATTACGGACAATCAGGGTAATTATATCAGGTATTTTCATGATACCGAGGGCAACCGGGTCAGAGAGGAGATCCGGGATGCGGGCGGTGATCTGAAAAAATACATCGACTTCGAGTTTGACGACTACAACCTGCTTGCGAAAATTATCAATCTGTCATCCCATGAGACCGTTCTGGAGTACGATGAGAATCAGAATCCGCTCCGTCGCACCGAACCGGATAATGATGTCATCAACTACGGCTATGATGTCCTCAACCGGCTCGTCTCTGTGACGCGGGCCGCCGCCGTTACCGGGTACGAGTACAATCAGTATGACGATGTGACCGGGATAACCGACCCGGAAGGTCATGCGACAACGTATATCCGGGATGATTTCGGCCGGGTCGCGACGGTCGGCTCTGCGGACACCGGCAGCACCTCCTATACCTATGATGCGGCCGACAACTCGGTCACAGTCGATGATCCGCGTCCGAATACAACCGGTTACGCTTATGACGCACTGAACCGGCTGACCGGGATCAGCTTCGCCGACCCGTCGGAAAACATGACCTACGGCTATGATGCGGGAATATACGGCAAAGGCCGCCTGACCTCCATGACCGATCCCGCAGGCGCGACAAGTTACGTCTACAACAACCTGGGACAGCTCACTCAGGAATCCAGAATAATGAACGGGGTGACCTATACAACGGAGTACAGTTACGACAACGACTTCAACCTCCAAACCATTACCTATCCGAGCGGGCTGGTTGTCACCTATACCAGAGACAATACCGGCCGACTAACCGGAACCACTGCTGATACAGAGACCATTACAAGCCAAGTAGCTCACCTTCCCTTTGGCCCGCTCAAGGATATGACCATGGGTAGCAGTGTATTCACTATCAACCGGACGCATGATCAGCGTTACCTGTTGGAAGAAAACTCAGCAGGCGAAATTTTCACCCACAGCTATACCCGTGACAGCGAGGGTAAAGTTGTAGGCATAAGCGGAATTATAGACGCACTTCCCCAGGGAGGCGCAACCTCCTATTCCCACACCGCCAACCGATTAACCTCCTTCACAGGACAGGAACCGGCCCAATACACCTATGATAACTACGGCAACATCATCTCCGACGGCACCCGCACCTTTACCTATAATCAGAACAACAGACTGAGCAGGGTGAGCGAAGGGACGACGACCGTTGCCGAATACGGCTATGACGGCCGGGGGCGCAGGGTTTTCAAGACGGTTTCCGGGATTACAACGCACTACCACTACGACCCCAGCGGTAACCTGATAGCCGAGACCTCTGCAACCGGTACTCCCTTGCGAGACATAATCTATCAAGATGGTGAACGAGTCGCCATGAAGGTCTACGGGGCGAGCGCCGGAACCTATTGGTTCATCAACGATCATCTCGGCGCACCCAGGGCCGTCATCAATGACTCGGGTCAGATCGTCTGGAAGGCTGCCTACCTGCCGTTCGGCAGCGCGGAAGTGCTGGTCGATACGGTTGAAAATAATTTCCGACTGCCGGGTCAGTATTACGACGCTGAAACCGGGCTGCATTACAATATGTTCCGGTATTATGATCCTGATACCGGGCGGTATATTACTGCTGATCCTATTGGGCTGGATGGCGGGTTGAATCTGTTTGCGTATGTCCAAAATGATCCGGTGAATTGGGTGGATCCTTGGGGCTTGGTTAGTGCAGGGCAATTAGGGATCGGCAACCCCGGTTCTTACGGAGGTAGCAATACTTGCGAAAGTATGTATGACGAGCTCTCTTTAGAAGCATATATAAATTACTCTTCAGGTTGGCGTCCTAACCCGGAAGAGATGATGGGCATGTTGCCTATTGGCGGGATTGGCAAGATAGGACAATTAGGTAGAAGATTGATAGGAAAACCGTTTCCGACTAAAACTGGTTATATGGGCCGCCCCCAACCATACAATCCTGCGAATGGACGTTATTTATCTCCCAATGCAAATCCCGGCCCTCAGCTTTCTCCTCTTGCTCGGTTTGGAGCTGGATTTGGTCAAGGATGGGCTGAGGCAAAAGGTGCAACGGGAGCGACACCCGTTGGTAGAGCAGGAAATATTGGTCACGCAATTGGCAATACTTTAGGTAATTTATTTTGATTAATATATTCTGGATAATTACAATCGCATTATTGATTGTATGTGGTGTCTTGTTAATATTACGAGGGATGAAGGGGCCAGCACATACAATAGACTCTATTGAAAAAGCAATTGAAGATCTGTTAATACGGGGATATGATGGAGGATTTCTAATTATTGACGTATCAGGGACTGATTATTTCATACAGCTAAGGAAATATATTTTAGCTTCCGGCAATTATGGCATTGAATTGTCTTTTCCTAAAGCTAAGTGGTCAGAATTTTTTTTTACTGCTTTGGTAGCATACTGTGACAAGGCTCAAATTAACTATACAATATCAAAAGGTGATGCCTCAAAGGAGGAACTCGATTTTTTAGATATTGATTTTGGCAAAGAAACTCATGAAGCACACAATTTCATTAAAAATATTATTACGGAGATTTTCGGTTTAAAACGAGATGTAAAATTATTTGTCCGGTTGGAAAATGCTGCGCTTGCGTAACACATCGGCACCGCCAATCGCCACATAGTATAACGTGATAAATGGGGTTGACAAATGGGGTCAGAGCCAAATTAAATCTTGCGCCAGGATACGGTATTTTATAGACTTACCACACAACGTCATCTAACCAATTGAAAACTCAATGCCCCGACTCCCCAGAATATCCCCCATAGGCATACCAGTTCATGTCATCCAACGCGGCAACAACCGCC
>MTKS01000096.1 GCA_004028495.1 Candidatus Electrothrix marina | reverse complement strand
GAGTCTCCAATCCACCATAGCCATTGCAGTTTTGACAATAATCCGGGTATTTTTTTATATATTCTTCTTGTTCCATTTTTCTTTCTCTTATTTCCCTTCCGTTGACTGGAAAATATTGTTTAACAAATTACGCAGGCCTGCCAGCTACCGCAACTTCAACGTAGCCAAAGCCATCAACCCAAGAATAATAGAAATAATCCAAAAACGAATCACCACCCGAGGTTCAGCCCATCCCTTCTTCTCAAAATGATGATGAAACGGAGCCATCAAAAAAATCCGTTTACCGCCGCTTATCTTGAAATACCCCACCTGAAGAATAACCGACAGCACCTCCATCACAAAAATACCACCGGCAATGGCGAGCAGAAACTCCTGCTTAATGATGATCGCCACCGCTCCCAAGGCCCCGCCCAGAGCCAGCGACCCCACATCACCCATAAAGATCTGGGCCGGATAGGAGTTAAACCAGAGAAAACCAAGACAGGCCCCGACAATGGTGCCGCAGAAGACCGCCACCTCACCGGCTCCCCGCACATAGGGCAGTTGTAAATAATCAGAGATCAGGATATTGCCCGCTGCATAGGCAAAGATGAAATAGACCGCAGCAGTAATCATCACCGTTCCGCTCGCCAAGCCGTCCAGCCCGTCGGTCAGATTGACCGCATTGGAGGAACCGACAATCACGGCCACGGCAAAGGGGATGTACCACCAGCCGAGGTCCGGATGCACCCCTTTCAGAAAAGGCAGGCTCAGGTTGCCGTCATAACCGGGATGTAGGTGCAGAAACAGACCGACCGTACAGGCCCCGGTCACCTGAAGAATTAACTTGCCACGGGCGGATAACCCCTTGGTGTCACTTTTCGCAACCTTCCTCCAATCATCAACAGAACCGATCAGGCCGTAAAAAAGGGTCAGCAACAAACAGACCCAAACCAGACTGTTTCCCAGATCAGCCCAGAGTAGAGTTGAGCCAGCTATGGCGACCAAAATCAGGAGCCCGCCCATAGTGGGCACCCCTTTCTTGCTGAAATGGCTCTCCGGTCCGTCGTCGCGAACCACCTGCCCGATCTGTTTTTTTTTCAGCCAGCGGATAAACAGCGGCCCGGAAAGAAACAGGATAAGAAAGGCTGTGACTGCCGCGCCGATAGAGCGAAAGGTCAGGTACCGGAAAACATTAAAGGCACCGAATTGGGTGTGCAGGGGATACAGCAAATGGTAAAACATAGGTCTATAGATATTCCTTTTCGTTAATGCCGGTGGCAAACCGGTTTTCTATCTCCTGCAACACTGCCTCCATCCGCATTCCCCGAGATCCCTTGAACAGCAGCCAATCATCCGCCGCCACCTTGGCCTGAATCATCTCTTGATAGAGCCAGTCAGCCATGCCGTGCGTATCTGCAAAAATATGCACCCGCTCTTCCGCCATTCCCGCCCTACAGGCCCCTTGGGCAACCTGCTCCGCAAAGCTGCCAATGACTGCCAGTTGATCATATCCCAATTCTGCGGCCTGTCGCCCGACCTCGGCATGGGCCGCATCCGCCTCTGCACCCAGCTCCAGCATATCACCGAGCAGGGCAATGCGGCGGCAATCCTGACCAAAGCCGCTGACTGTGCGCAGGGCCGCAGCCATTGAGGCCGGGTTGGCATTATAGCAATCATTGAGCACCCGTACCCCGCCGGGCAGGGTCATCATCTGCATCCGCTTATCCGTGCTCTGAAAATCGCTCAAAGCGGCAATGATGGTTCCAGAGGTAACTCCTCCAGCATGGGCCATAGCAGCCGCAGCCAAGCAATTGCTGACATTATGCATGCCCGGAGCCCGAACACTGATGCGCTCCTGCCAATCCCCGATCTGGAGGGTAAAACGCATCCCCTCTGCGCCGAGATCCTTAATGCGGGTGGCCCGAATAGCGGGTTTATGACGACGACCGGCAGGGGTGCAGGCAAACCCGATGACTTTCTCAGAATTTTTTGGTAACCGGCGCACATGGGAATCATCATAATTGACCACTGCCACGGTATCCGACCGCATCCCGGCAAAGAGCTCGCCCTTGGCTTGGGCAACGCCTGTAATACTGCCCAGTCCCTCAAGATGGGCCGCCTGTACATTGGTGATGCAGGCGATATCCGGGTCAGCGATTTCAGTAAGCCGAGCGATCTCGCCGAACTGATTCATCCCCATCTCCATCACCGCGACTTTATGAAATGCGTTCACCGGCAGCAGGGACAGGGGCAGCCCGATCAGATTGTTAAAATTACCTCCGGTTTTAAGCACAGGATCCACGCCGGTGTCTGTCCCTTGAGTTGCTTTAAAATGGCGATGAAAAATTGCTGCTGTCATCTCCTTGACGGTTGTCTTACCGCAGCTGCCCGTAATCGCGACCAAAGGCAGGTCTCGACCCAGCAACCTGCGCCGATAGGCCGCTAATTGACCCAGCGCGATCAGTGTATCTGGAACCTGAAGAACAACAACATGCTCGGGCAGAACATCTTTCTGCAGCTCATCCTTCAGCACTTCCTGCTGGACAATAAGCACCGCAGCCCCGGCCTCAGCCGCTGTCTGAAGATAATCATGGCCGTCAAAATTTTCCCCAACCAAGGCGACAAAGATATCTCCTTGCGCCAAGGTTCTGGTGTCAGTGGAAATCTGTCCGAAAAGACCTGTTTGTTTTCCCTGCTGAATTATCGTCCCGCCCTGAAGAGCCTTGAGCAGATGGGGAATCGTCCAGCGCAAAAGCCCGTTGAGACCCTCCACCCGATCATCAAAAAATATCCGTTCCTGCCCAATTACCTGATAATCTTCATGCCCCTTCCCGGCCAGCAGAACAATATCACCGGGGCCAGCCAAAACGCAGGCAGCATGCACAGCGGTCTTTCTGTCCTCAAGACAGACAAAACCAGGAAAATCACCATACCGAACCGCCTGATCTCCGAACAACTCTTCAATTGTCAGCTCAACAGCCCCTATGGAAGCCGCCCCCTGGGCAACCTGCTGAATAATGTCTTCAGGATCTTCCGAACGGGGATTATCCGAGGTCACTATGGAGATACTGGCGCATTCTGCTGCAACCGCCCCCATCAGAGGACGTTTCCCCTGATCTCGATCACCGCCGCAGCCGAACACACAAATCAGCTGCCCTTCAGCTAAAGCTTGCAGGGTCTGGAGGACGTTTTTCAAGGCATCCGGGGTATGGGCATAATCAACCAGGACACAGGGCTGTTCTTCCTCGCTGACGCCCGGTAGCAGCACTCGCTCCAAACGGCCCGGCACCTGACCGACCTCTTCCAATCCACTAAAAATCAGGCGCGGCTCCATTCCCAAAGCCCTGCCCACTCCGGCAGCTGCCAGGAGATTGAGGACATTATACTTGCCTGTCAGGCGGGAATTGAAGGCGACCTGTTCTCCGGCCAAGGAAAGTTCGCAGGAAAACCCGTTGATATCCTGGCTGAGTTTATCGGCATTGATTGCAGCCTTTGGAGAAAAACCGCAATCAAGCACCGCAACAGGAGCCTCTTGCCCAAGAGCCTGTTGCCCAAGCAAGTCATCACGAAGCCGCTCTCCCCAGTTTATTGCCTCCATGCCGCTGGGCTCCGTGACAACCACGGCCTGCCCCTCTTTCTTGAGATAGCGGGTAAAAAGCAACTTTTTCGCAGCAAAATAGCCCTCCATACTGCCGTGAAAATCCAGATGATCCCGGCTCAGATTGGTAAAGAGGGCAACATCAAACTGAAGTCCGGCCAACCGTCCCAGCTCCAGGGCATGAGAAGAGGTCTCCATAACTACATGGGTCACGCCCTGAGCAACCATTTGCCGGAGGAGCCGTTGGAGCTGCACCTGCCCCGGAGTGGTCAGGGGAGCAGGTTCAATGATCTCCCTGCCCGAAGCGTCCCGATAGCGGTAATTCACTGTTCCGATCACCCCGACCTGACAGCCTGCGCTGAAGAGCACCTGCTCAATCATCCAGGAAACCGTGGTCTTGCCGTTGGTCCCTGTCAGTCCGATCAGAGTCAGGGACCGGGACGGAAAATCATAAAAAGCTGCAGAAAGCCAACCCAGAGCCTCAGCAGTGTTGTTCACTCTGACCACTGTCACACCGGGCAGAGGACCGGGATCATCCTCAACGACCAGCCAGCAGCTCCCCTGCGCCACAGCTTGGGAGATAAAATCATGCCCGTCAACCAAGGCACCCTTGACGGCAACAAACAGGCTTCCCGGCCCGGCCTCTCTGGAATCACAGGTGATTCCGGTGCATTTCCCTGCTGCCTCATCATAATCATCATGAAAAACTTCCGCAGCCAGTTCGACCGGGAGGCAGGAGAGTAACTCATCAAAACCCTTGACAGCGGGGTTAGTCATGTTCGTCATGTTCTTTTTCAAGTATCAGCTCACAAATTTCTGTTTCAGTCAACGGTTCACCGACTGCCGGGATCTGGCCGACAATACGACCGCTTCCCTGAATCCGCACGTTGATATTATACCTGTTTATCTGCTGGAGCCCCTTGCGCAGGCTCAGCCCGATCAAGGACGGCATGAGCGGCTCCGCATGCACAAGGTTCTCTTTCACCTCGGCAGCACTGAGTTTTCTGCTGAAAAAATATCGACGCAGATTGCCGGGATTTTTTTCCGGCAACGGTTCGGCAAAGGTCTCCACTGACCCGCCATAACCGACAAGAACAGGCAGCAGATTTCGTCCCAACCCGAGAAGTCCGTTCAGATCCCGACTCTCCACCTCGGGAGGCCGGGGACCAAGCGTGCCGTAATCGACCGTGAACAGCAAGAGCACCTCAGGCTGTTCTCTGGGAACAGCCGCCAACAGGAGATCCTGAATGTGGTGAACACTGAGCCCGTTCTGTTCAGAGACCGTTGAAGCGATATCGGCAAAGAGAAATCCTCCCTCTTCGGAGGACAGAGAATCACCGAGCATCTCCCGCCGCAATCGAATCCCCTGTACCGGAGAAAGTATCCGTTCTCCGGGCGAGGCCTTAAAATCACGGAGAAAAAAACGTTCTTCCGTATAATCATACAGCCCGTTGAGAAACCACGGTTCAACTCGCCGGCCGCTGTTCAACAGGGTCGCCAACCCGTAAACCATCTGCACAGGACTGAGCAGCCCGGACATATCAGCCGCATGAATTTCTTCAGAAAAAGCTCCTTTCCGGCTTGATGAGACAGGGAGAAAATCCGGAATCAACCGCCCCAAATCCAGCCTCAGCCAGTACTCCTGCAGCAATTCCTCGGACAGACCGTAGTCGGGTACACTCACTGCGACCGGCAACACCTTCCTGTCCATGCCGACTTCAAAAGTAGCGGCAGCCTGTGCTAGCAGGGGCCGAATGAGTTTCTGATCATAGCGGGCTGCGAACAGAGCCCTGTGCGCCTTCTGTTCATCTGTCTGCCAAAAATAATTCGGATCAAATCCCGGCTGGCTCACCAAAGCCAAAATCCGACCGGAATCGGGATCAATAGCAACGGCACTGCCGGAACTTGCCCCTTTTCGTTTCCGGTATTCCTCAAGGGCCTTGTCAAGCTGTCGCTGCAACTCCATATCAATGGTCAGGACAATATCAGCGACTGTTTTTCCCAAGGCATCATGCCCGGAAAAATTCACGGCAGGAATATTGATCTGCCTGAATTCACCGGGCTCCAAGACAGCATCGTATAAGGCCTCAACTCCGCTCAACCCGGCATTACCGCTCACAAACCCCAGCAGTTGACCGGCAACAGCGTGATCCGGATAATAACGCACTTCCACAGGCCTGCAATGAATACCGGGCAGGTGCAATTCTTCCACCTCTTCAACCTGCCGTATTTCAAGATTATCAGCCAGTTCGATAATGCCGTCTGTATACTGCAGTCGTTGCAGGATGAGTTGTTTTTCCATAGCAAGGATCGGGGCTAACCGGTCTGCAACCAAGTCTCTGTCTGCAAATTCAGCAGGCTGAACCAAAAGGGAGAAGAGCCGGTACGAAACCGACATCTCCTCCATATTCCGGTCATAAATTGTTCCGCGCAGAATTGGACGATCCTGTTGCTCAGGGAAACTCTCGTCTATAGGCCCTTCCTGTTCAATTACTTCGGAGATACCGACAGGCAGCTTGACAAGCCCGGCCATATCCCGCAAAAGCTGCAAAGAAAAGGGAAGAAAAAAAATCATCCGGACAAGAATAACGACCAGCAACACGGTCAAGGCGACAAGACACAGCCCCTTTCTGCGCTCC
>MTKS01000095.1 GCA_004028495.1 Candidatus Electrothrix marina | reverse complement strand
AACACCAGCTACAGAGGGAATATTGACGGCTGGGGGATTAGTCGCATTAGTGTACACAGTGGCTGTCGGCGTACCCACATCTCCTGGGTCTGTCGCTGGCAGAGGAGCAAACGTGGTACCGCTACTGACCTCGGTACCTGCCGTTTGTGTCGCATTTGAAAAGTCCCAAGTCGCCATTACCACTTTATCCTCTGCAGCACAACCAGTTGCACCTGGAGGACCAGAAACAACGGTAAGGCTATCCTCACCATAACTCTCGGTATCAGTACTCCCATTAATCAACAAATGACTGGTCGTGTTTGTATACGTACCATCAGCCGCAACCGTCACATCCAGCTCAATGGTACACGTACCAAACCCCGCAATAGAAATGTTATCAAATGCAACAGAGGTGTCTCCCACAGTCAGCAAAGATGGAGTAGGACTTGATGAAGCATCGCATCCATTGTAGCCCACAGTAGTGCTGGCTACCGTCACCCCAGTAGGCCAGCTAGAGCTGCCTGGTAGGGTGCTTGCACTATCATCGTCAAATTTTACACCCGTCAATTCATCCGGTCCTGGATTGGTAATCGTGAAGGTTATCTTAGATGTCCCCCCAGGGGCAATCACTTTAGGATCAAAAGACTTTTGGATACTTGCGTTTATAATCTCAATATATCGCGTAGAAAGACTGTAATCCGCATTATAATGATAACTGCTCCCGGAAAAGTCATAATACAACGTTTGAATCGGCTCGGGATTAATCAAAGGAGCACCCGGCATCTGCAAAATTTCCACTTTATACAGTATCTCAGTCCCTCCACCGACCTTGCCTGTACTCAAGCATGAACGCAGATTCTCGCTGTTTATATTATTTTCCCAAAGACAACCATTACCGTATAATTTATCATTAGGGTTTCCGACCGTCGCAGAAGTATCCGCCGTATAATCTGTTGTCACCTCCAATATCCGAAAAATAGTATTGGGAATATTAATAAATGTTTCCAGCTGATTGTATCCCTGGGTAGCGGTACTGCCGACGAGTTTGATATAATAAGTACCACCAACCATCATACTCAATGTTCCACCGGGTTCCACTGAAGTTAACCCACCTGGATCTGTCCCATACAGGACATCCGTTGTTGCGTTACGATTCTGAGAGATTAAATGCTCCACATAAAGCTGGCGGATCGGCGAGCTGGCAGGAGCAGCACTGGTCGATATAACTTTGACAAAATAATTTCTCATTGTGTCAAATGAAGCTGGATCACGCACAACTTCCGCTTCATAATAGGCATCAACACATTCACTAGCTGGCACGCTACCAAGCTGAAGAATATCGTCGGTTCCAGCCCGTAAATTAATCGATGGATGCGGATCTGGCTCCGTCCAATTAAAAGTAGCGATCACGTCCGTCGCATCTTCAGTTGCACTGTTATTACAAACTCTTACCCCAACCGGAAACTGATTCGGCCCGGTCTGCGGATCATTACTGTCCAACCCGATAATATCCCAAGTTATCGGCGTGACCGAGATATCAGCCGCAAACGCTGAATGCGGCTGCAACACCACACCCGCCAGCACGATAGCTATCCCGACAAACAGATACGCAGCGGTACACCCCGCCTTTGAAAAAACAGTTCCTGCTCTCGCAGTATTCGTAGTATATTTTTTATACGTTAGCATACCCAGCCCCCATGATTTATATAAAAAATTTAACAACACCTGTATCTCTTTTCGCTTATCATCGTTTTTCCACCTGTCCGACAAGGAAAAAAAAATTTATACTTCTATTCAAAAAATATCCTTTTTATGAACAAAAGACAATCGTGAGAAAAGGGGGGTAAAAAGGGTACAAAACATACCCAATCGTTTTTTTTCAGCCAAGCAACTTATTGTAAAACATGATATACTTCTCCATAAGAAGATAAATAATGCAACACTAAAATCTGTCCATCGGAATAAACTGAGCTTTCCAAGGTTGGCAGCACCTTGGAAAGGCAACAAATAATTTTTTAAAAAAGGAAAGGATAAAATGGTAACTTCTCGGACAGATGTTCTGATTGTAGACGATGATGAGGGAACTCGACTGACCATTAAGCATATCGTCGAATCAGCCGGGTATCAGGCAAGAACGGCGGCCGGGGGACATGATGCCCTGAAAATGGCTCAGGGAAAACTACCGGACATTATTATTCTTGACCTGGTGATGCCGGAAATAGACGGCTATGAAGTCTGCCGACGCCTTAAAGCCGATCCCCGGTCTGCCCAAGTACCGATTATTTTCCTGAGCGGTCTGATTTCTGCTCAAGAAAAGGTCAAAGCCTTCGATGCGGGCGGGATTGATTATATCGTCAAGCCATGCAGTACAGTTGAGCTGCTTGCTCGGCTGCATACTCACCTTACCATACAACGTACCCGGAATTCTCTGGCAGAGGAAGTGCGCAATCAAACAGTTGAACTGGAAAAGAAAAACAAAGACCTTCAAGAAACAAACCTTGTGCTCAAACGTTTGCTTCACGAAATTGAAGAAGAGAAAAAGGAAGTGAGTCAGATTATGCAAATCAACATCGAACGCTTCATCCTCCCTGATCTTGACAGAATAGCCGAGGCTCCGATTCAACAGCGCTATCAGCTGCGGGATACTATCCGGACCAACCTGAAGGACATTTCCAGCCCGGTGACCGGAAAAAATATCGACGCATATTCCCTTCTCACGCCGACTGAATTACGGGTGCTGAATCTTATCCGCCAGGGGCGTTCCAGCAAGGAGATTGCCCAAGCCTTAAACATCGCTCCTCAGACAGTGGCGACGCATCGAAAAAAGATCCGGAAAAAACTGAACATTTCCGGAAAAAAAGTCAACCTGACCGCCTTTATAACCCAGGAGTAAGCTCATCCCGGTGAATCCAAGCAACCCGCCTAATCCCTTGCCTTTGCCAGGACATCACTGATCGAAAGAGCATAGGGATGATGTTTACGGAGAAAAAGAGGCATGGCGTTTCTGGCATTTCTGGCCTCGTCCATGCTGCTGTAAACACCGTAACAGACAAAGAGGGTCGGCGGGAGGGTATCTCTATGGAGAATATAGAGCTTTCTTCCTTGTTCCTGATACTCGTCCCGGACAATCATTTTTTTGATATCGGCGGCAGCATCATCAGCGGATAAGACCAGCAGCTGAACCGTAAACTTATTTCCGTACTTCTCCTTGGTCCATCGGTTTCCGGCTCCGAGATATCGGGCAAAAAGCTGATCAGCCCTGGCAGAAGCAGATTGCGGAGCAACCGGGGGTACAACGATTTTCGGCACCCGTATTTCCTCAGGTTTCCGCACAGGAGCAGCAACAGGAGTTTCAGCTTGAGGTTGAGCTTGTTGCGGGACAGAAACCCTTGACACCGCAACACCCTTGGCGGAAGCAACAGGAACCAGGGTCTTAGGTTTCGGCGGGGCTGTTGCTGTTTCTTTTTCCTCCTGCCCGGATTCCGGAGCAGGCTTTTCAACGGCATGCTCTTCAGGGGCAGGAGGCCGCGTCTTCTTCATACCCGGTGCGAGTTCAATAATCCAGGTGGGCTTAATAACCGGGAGTTTTTTGGCCGTAGCCAAGGTTTCAGAGCCCGGCTCGCCGGAAGAGGTCGCCTGTGCGGCCTGTTGAAGTTCCTCCGGAGAAAGTGCCGGCCGTGTCTCCGCAGGTTTTTCCTCCGCCGCCTCAGCAACAACCTCAGCACCTTCCTCCCCTGATATCTTTCCCCGGGGGGACTGCGACTTTTCCTCTTCCTTTTTCTTAAAATCAGGATGAGGTACAGGAAGGGAGAAAAGAGAAGGTTCCTCAGCAGGATTGTCCGCCCCGTCATCTTCCTCGACAAAGGGTAAGGGCGCGTCTTCGTCCTCGGGTAATGCCAGTGAAATTTCTGTATTTTCAGGCACCACACCAACAGACTCCTGAACAGCCTCCTGCGATGCATCCTCCTGATCTGAAAAGAAAGAGGTCCGACCAAAAAAGAAAAAGGCGAGCAGGCACAGGGCGAGGAGGAGCAGCAGCCCTGTGCGCCTCCCTCCGGACTCCTCATCGTCGAACTGCACAGGAGAGCCATCAGGATCATCCGGCACGGCAACATGAACAGGCAGAACAGAGCCTGCTCCGACGGCGGCGGCATTCTCCAGGGCCGCCTCGGCGATTCCGTCCGTTACGCCGGGAACGCCTTTACCGAGACGAAAAATCTCCTGCACGGCATCTCCTGAAAAAACAGGATCTTTGAGTCCCCTTCCGCCTCCTGCCGCTCTGAGACGATAAACAAGATACGCTCCTGTCTCCTCCGGTGAAAATGCCTCCAGCTTATATGATGATGCGATCCTGACATCCTCACAGTAACCGCTTAACTGCTCAAGAGAGATATTCAGGGCCGGCCGACCAACCAGCATCGCCTGCGTCCCGTACTGCTCGTTCAGCTCATTCAGCAAGCGAAACAAGCGCTCCAGCGCGGCAAGGAACATCTTTTCCGCCTCATCAATAAGCAGAAGAACACGCTTCCCCTTCTCTTGCCGACCCCGAAGCAGGGTTTGCAGAACAGCGGTCATGTCCTGCTCCATATCCGCCGACAAAGGCATCCCCAATTGCAGACAGATCCGCCCGAGAAGCTCATCAAAGGAACCGACCGGATTATCCAGATAAACGACCTTGCACGAAGTCCCGTCCAGACGATGCCGAATCAACCGACAAAAAAGAGTTTTTCCGGATGCTTCGGGGCCGGTAAGGAGCATTGCCGCATTCCCCTGCCGGAGATCATCACGCAGATCTTTCAGGATATTTTTTCGCCCGGCCTGAGCAAAAAACACGTCCGGATTCGGTTTCCGAGTGAACGGCGGGTATTTGAGACCAAAGTGTCGGAGATACATTACTCTATGTATAAGAAAAAAAATTATGTCACAACAGTCGCCATAATGACATGGAGCACCGGCAGCCCGAACTGTTCGATTGACACCTGTATAATTTCAGCGTAATCTGTGATTCGATAAATGATCACCGGCTCCTGCGCCTCGGGAAATGAAACACTGTCTCAGTATTCGCCAAGCGAGTCTTCTTTAAACAGGCTTTCCGTAAACAGCTTATCACGGACCTCTGCTTTTGAGAAGATACAGTAAAATGACAAACAGCGAAATGACAAACAGCGCAGGAACTGCCTGTACATTTTGCACGTCTCTCCAACACAGCAAAAAAAGGAAAAAAAATACTTTTACAGTATCAGTCCTCCGGTTTCAAGTCTCTTTTCAAATAACCCCCTAACCAGGAGATGCCTCATGATCCACACCATATGTCTGTGTCTGCTCATTCTGCTCCCCCTCACAGCCGTTTCCGCCATGCCTGAAAAAACTGAAAAAAATTCCGAAGAAATCGTATCCTCCCTTGACGACCAGGATTCTGTCGCCGTAACCATTTACAATCAGGATCTCGCCCTGGTCCGGGATGCCCGAAAAATCAGTCTGAAACCGGGCCGACAAACCCTGGCCTTTCGTGAAGTCAGTGCAAAAATTCGTCCGCAGACCGCCCTGCTGGCTGCACCGGGCCTCCGAGTGCTGGAGCAGAATTTTGAATATGATCTGCTCACCCCGCAGTCTCTGCTGGAAAAATATGTCGGCCAAAAGGTGACGCTGGTCAAGAGCCATCCCACCACAGGCGAAGAAACCGAGCAGGAAGCCACGGTCCTCAGCAACGGAAGCGGCACCGTCCTCCGGGTCGGGGATCATATTGAGTCCGGCATTCCCGGCCGTCTGATCTTCCCCTCCGTTCCAGAAAATCTCCGCGACCGCCCTACCCTGACCATGCTGGTGGAGAGCAAGACCACTGAAGCACAGCCGGTGGTCCTCAGTTATCTGACCGGCGGGCTTTCCTGGCAGGCCGATTACGTGGCTGAACTGAATGCGGACGATACAGCTCTCGACCTCAACGGCTGGGTTACCCTGAAAAACGAAAGCGGCGCGACCTATGAAAACGCCCAACTCAAGCTGGTGGCCGGTGATGTGAATAGAGTGACAGAACGGATGCAACCGACAAGGATGATGGCACGGGGAGCCGTTCTTGCGGAGTCTGCAATGGACACCGGCATGGCCGAAGAATCCATGTTCGAGTACCATCTCTATACCTTGGGCCGCCCCACCACCATCAAGGAAAAGCAGTCCAAGCAGGTTGCGCTGATGCAGGCCGACAGCGTGCAGGTGAAGAAAGAATTTGTCCTGAATGGCCAGAATTATTACTACACCAACAA